>NZ_JBVVOU010000011.1:0-227035 GCF_055807635.1 Bradyrhizobium sp. Kon56
ACGCTGCCGCGTCCACCGCAAGCCCGGCTCGCGAACATGACGACCACAAGATCGCCCCTCAAGGATGAGCCGGGATGCGCGACACATACGCCATTTCCGAATTTCGGTAAAGTGGAATATTTTTGCGGCGGCGGATTGACGGGGGCG
This sequence comes from Bradyrhizobium sp. Kon56, assembly GCF_055807635.1. NCBI lineage: Bacteria > Pseudomonadati > Pseudomonadota > Alphaproteobacteria > Hyphomicrobiales > Nitrobacteraceae > Bradyrhizobium > Bradyrhizobium sp. Kon56. The sequence goes on from NZ_JBVVOU010000011.1 coordinate 148, forward strand.
ACACAGAGGAGGTCCGGTAGCCCGGATGAGCGAAGCTATATCCGGGGTTTTCGCTAGCTAGCCGCACTAGCGGTCCCGGATGTCGCTTCGCTCATCCGGGCTACAGGCTGCGAGAGGCGCTCGCTACAGGCTCACCCCGTCGGGGTACCCTGCTTCCATTGGCCGCCGGCGATTTTCGCGGCGGCGATCACGGCTTGGGTCCGACTTTCGACGCCGAGCTTTTGCAGGATCGCCGAGACATGCGCCTTGATGGTGGCCTCGGAGACGCCGAGCTCATAGGCGATCTGCTTGTTGAGCAATCCCTCCGACAGCATCATCAGAACCCGGACCTGCTGCGGCGTCAGCGTCACCAGCCGGTCGCGCAGGCGCGTCATGTCGGGGTCGGCGACTGCCGACAGATCAGTGTCGGCGGGAACCCAGACGTCGCCCTCCATTACCTTGAGGATCGCGTCGCGCAAGGTGTCGACGCCGAAGCGCTTCGGGATGAACCCGGAGGCGCCGAAGTCGAGCGAGCGGCGGATGGTGGCGCTGTCGTCGGACGCCGAGACGATCACCACCGGAATAGCCGGATATTGCGCGCGCAGATAGATCAGGCCGGAAAAGCCGGAGATCCCGGGCATCGACAGGTCGAGCAGGATCAGGTCGACGTCGGAGGTCTGTTCCAAAAGCTTGGTCAGATCCTCGAACGATCCAGCCTCGTCGATCCTGGCCGAGCTCAGGACGCCCGTCACCGCCTGCCGCAACGCGTCGCGGAACAATGGGTGGTCATCGGCAATGACGAGATGGGTCGAGGGAGCGTTCATCGTTCTCTTGCTGGCAATCGCACCGGGCCAGTAAGCCGGCGCGGGGCCCTGGTCAATTCTTTCCCGACCAGCCGTGGCATGCAAGTGGACATTATCCCTTTGCGGCAACGGGGTTAATTCACAGGCCGGCCCTATGCTGCCGGATGGAAGGCTCGCAGTGTCAGGCGAGCGTCAGTGTGAAAGGCCGAAAGTCGTATTGGGGCGGGTTTCACGCCAATGTTACCTTGGGGCAAGGCTTGGGTTGATCCGGCATGACCGGACATCCAGGGCGCGAGGGAACGATTTTTCGGGGAGCGACTCAACATGTCGACAATGGCTGTGTCTCAAGCAGGCGCGGGAGGGATGACGAAGGACGAACGGTTCGTCATTCTCGCCTCCTCGCTCGGTACCGTCTTCGAGTGGTACGATTTCTATCTCTACGGTTCGCTGGCCGGCATCATCGGCGCGCAGTTCTTCTCGGCCTATCCGCCGGCAACCCGCGACATCTTCGCGCTGCTGGCCTTCGCGGCCGGCTTCCTGGTGCGCCCGTTCGGCGCGATCGTGTTCGGCCGTGTCGGCGACATCGTCGGCCGCAAATACACTTTCCTCGTCACCATCCTGATCATGGGTCTGTCGACTTTCATCGTCGGCCTGCTGCCCAACGCTGCCACCATCGGCATCGCGGCCCCGATCATCCTGATCGCGCTGCGTCTCGCCCAGGGCCTCGCGCTCGGCGGTGAATATGGCGGTGCGGCCACCTACGTCGCGGAGCATGCTCCGAACGGCAAGCGCGGTTACTACACCTCCTTCATCCAGACCACGGCGACGCTCGGCCTGTTCCTGTCGCTGCTGGTGATCCTGTTCACGCGCTCCGCGCTCGGCGAACCCGACTTCGCGGCATGGGGCTGGCGCATTCCGTTCCTGGTCTCCGTGCTGCTGCTCGGCGTTTCGGTCTGGATCCGGCTTCGCCTCAACGAATCCCCGATCTTCCAGAAGATGAAGGACGAGGGGAAGAGCTCGAAGGCCCCGCTGACGGAAGCCTTCGGCAACTGGCAGAACGGCAAGCTCGTGCTGCTGGCGCTGTTTGGCGGCGTGATGGGCCAAGGCGTGGTCTGGTACACTGGCCAATTCTACGCGCTGTTCTTCCTGCAATCGATCCTCAAGGTCGACGGCTACACCGCCAACCTGCTGATCGCCTGGTCGCTTCTGCTCGGGACCGGCTTCTTCATCGTGTTCGGCGTGCTCTCCGACAAGATCGGCCGCAAGCCGATCATCCTCGGCGGCTGCCTGATCGCGGCGCTGACCTTCTTCCCGATCTTCAAGATGATCACCACCAATGCCAACCCGGCGCTGGAAAAGGCGATCGAGTCGGTCAAGGTCGACGTGGTGGCAGATCCCGCAGGTTGCGGCGACTTGTTCAATCCGGTCGGCACCCGCGTCTTCACCTCGCCTTGCGACACGGCACGTGCCTACCTGTCGCAGTCGTCGGTCAAGTACTCGACCACGCCAGGTGCGGCAGGCTCCGGCGTGAAGGTGATGGTCAACGGCAAGGAAGTTCCCTACGCCAACGCCAAGGACGGCAATCCGGCAGTGCTCGCCGCCGTGCAGGGAGCCGGCTATCCGAAGGCCGGAGATGCGGGCATCGTGAAGATGGCGCATCCGTTCGACATCTTCCGTCCGCAGGTGGCCGCGGTCGTCGGATTGCTGTTCGTCCTGGTGCTCTTCGTCACCATGGTGTACGGCCCGATCGCCGCGATGCTGGTCGAACTGTTCCCGACCCGCATCCGCTACACCTCGATGTCGCTGCCCTACCATATCGGTAACGGCTGGTTCGGCGGCCTGCTGCCGGCAACCGCCTTCGCCATCGTGGCCTCGACGGGCGATATCTATGCGGGCCTCTGGTATCCGGTCATCTTCGCGTCGATTACCGTCGTGATCGGCTTGTTCTTCCTGCCGGAGACCAAGGACGTCGATATCAAGTCGACCTGATCGACGCAGATCGAGATCAACACCAACCGGCCGCGGTCTCCGCGGCCGGTTTTGTTTTGGCCTACTGATTGCTACCGAGGAATTGCAGCACCACCTCGCGCCGGTGCGGGCGGGCGCGATGCTCGATCAGATAGATCGCCTGCCAGGTGCCAAGCGCGAGCTTGCCGCTCAGGACCGGCACATGAAGCGAAGTCTGGGTCAGCATTGTCTTGACGTGCGCCGGCATGTCGTCCGGTCCCTCGGCATCATGCGTCCAGCCGGCGTTCTCGGGCGCGAGCCGGGACAGAGCCGTGGTGAGATCCACGAGCACGGAAGGGTCGGCGTTCTCCTGGATCGTCAGCGATGCGGAGGTGTGACGAACGAACAGCGTCAACGCGCCGTCTCGCGCGCCTGCCTCCGCCACGAACTTCGCAGCTTCAGCGGTGAGATCGGTGAAGCCGCGGCCGGGCGTCTGCACGGTCAGCAGCGACGATGCGATGGTGGTGGCTTGCACCGACGATGGCGCCGAGCGCGTGATGGATTTGGCTGATGTCATCATCACTCTCTCAATTCGGAAAGCTGCCGTAGGTGGGCAAAGCGAAGCGTGCCCACCGACTCACGCAACGAAAACAAAAATGGTGGGCACGGCGCGTCGCGGCCTTGCCCACCCTACCGCATCTCGCCACGCGCTAAATCTTCCCCGACACGTCCTTCTGCACGCGGTTGGCCATGTCGATCAGCCGGCGCCAAGCCCTTTCCAGGAATGACATCACGCGATCGACGTCCTGGTCGCTCGGCAGCGGGATCTCGATCCTGCGCTCGCCCTCGGCGGCCTTTGGTGCTTGCGGCTGCGCCTTCTTGAGCGGATCCGTTTTCGGCAGCGCCTCGTCGATCTTGCCTGACACGGTCGGCCCCGCCGCAAGCCGTCCCTTCAGCGTCTCGACTTCGGCCTGGAGCCTGCCGATCTCGGCGTCGAGCGCGGTACGTTCATCGGGCACCGCGTAGCAGGCCCAGCCGGCGCCGCTGCGGGTGCAGGTCGACACCGTGCCGGTGCGGCTGTCGAGCCGCAGCACCCCCTCGGGGATGGGCGTCATGCTGTAGCGGCCGTTTTCGCTGTCGGGCGCGGATTGCGCGGCGAGGCAGCCGCCGCTGATGGTCAACACCGCGGCGAACGCCGCCGCCACCAGCCATGATGCTGTGGATGAATTCGCTGCTCTCATCGCGTTCTCCGCCACGACGCGCCGGTAGCACGTCCAAAGATGGCGCTCATAAAGGTGGCACGTCTCGCAATTCTACACCCCGGCGAGGCGATCCGCCGCCCAAAACGCGCCTTTGACATGAACGATCACGGCGCCCCCTTTGATCCCGGCAGCCGGGCGAAATGGCGACGGCATCCGCCGATCCAGCGGAGACCTGCTGCGGTGCGGCGTCACGCTGTGTGCAGCGCTGCCGCCCGCGCCGATATTGCAAGATAAATCAAATACATAACAGGAATGGACACAATCGTGACTTGGCTTGACTTGATTATGGGCCATCAGTATGGTCCGCGCGGCTTTTGAGGGTGGCGGGCGTAATTTCCATTCAACCGCGGCGTTTCGGGTCTTCGTTGCATGACACAGGGCACGGGACACGGCGAGAATGGAGATCGCGATAGATCGCCCGAGGAAGCTGCGCTTTCCGAACGGCTCGGAAATCTTGATCAGCGGTTGTCCGAATTTCGCGGCCGCCACGTCAAGACCGAGCAACCCGCAGGTGACGGTGAGGACAGAGCGGCCAGAGCCTCGGCGATGGCGCTTGGTTTTCGGTTATCCTCCGAGTTGGTCGCCGGGGTCGTTGTCGGAGCGGGGATTGGCTGGGGTTTCGACCGCTTGCTGTCGACGTCGCCTTTCGGATTCATCGTGTTCCTGCTGCTGGGCTTCGTCGCCGGCGTGGTGAATGTGGTGAGAACGGCAGGCGCGGGTCAAAACAGGCGCGGTGGTTCTTAGGCGGTCCACACCAGGAGAGGAATGATCGTGCCGGCTCGTGCCGGTACGGGCCGGGCCCGACCGGCAGACCGAGACCCGCCGGCATCGCCCGGCAGACCAAGAGATGCCGCGCTGATGAAAATCGATCCGATCCACCAGTTCAACATCGAGCCTCTCTTCACCCTGGGCCATATCGGCAACCACACGATCGCCTTCACCAACTCGTCGCTCTACATGCTGGTGGCGGTCGCGATCATCTCGATCCTGATGCTCGCCAGCGGCACGCAGCTGGTTCCCGGCCGGCTGCAGTCGGTCGCCGAGATCTCCTACGAGTTCGTCGCCTCGACCATCCGCTCGACGGCCGGCGCGGAAGGCATGAAGTTCTTCCCGCTGATCTTCTCGCTGTTCATGTTCATCTGCGTTTCGAACCTGGTCGGCATTATCCCCTACACCTTCACGATCTCGAGCCATCTGATCGTCACCGCGGCGCTCGCGCTGCTGGTCTTCTTCACGGTCCTGATCTACGGCATTGCCAAGAACGGCCTGAAATTCTTCTCGATCTTCGTGCCCCACGGGGTCCCCGGCTACATCCTGCCGCTGGTGATGTTCATCGAGATCCTGTCGTTCTTCCTGCGGCCGGTTTCCCACAGCGTCCGTCTGTTCGCCAACATGCTGGCCGGCCACATCGCGCTGAAGGTGTTCGCGGGCTTCGTCGCCATGCTCGGCTTCTCGCTCGGCGCCCTTGGCTGGGTCGGCGGCGTGCTGCCGCTGGCGCTCACGGTCGCGCTGTACGCTCTCGAGATTCTGGTCGCGTTCCTGCAAGCCTATGTGTTTGCGATCCTGACCTGCATCTACCTCAACGACGCCATTCATCCGGGACACTGAGCGGTCCGGGGAATTTCCACCCAAAACCCAATCTTTCTTCCAAGGAGTCTAAAATGGATCCGGCAGCAGCAAAACTTATCGGCGCGGGCATCGCATGCATCGGCATGGGCGGCGCGGGCGTCGGCGTCGGCGTGATCTTCGGCAACTACCTCGCCGCGGCCGTTCGCAACCCCTCGGCCGCTCAGGGCCAGTTCGGCAATCTGATCTTCGGCTTCGCCGTGACCGAAGCGCTCGGCATTTTCTCGCTGCTGATCGCGCTGCTGCTGCTGTTCGTTCCGCTCTGAGAACGATTTTTCGCGCCGCTTCAACCGAGGCGACGCGCATGACTGCAACAGGAGTACTCCATGGCTGAAAGTCATGGCGGGGCGAAAAGTCCGGCGGCGGGCGCCCACACCGGGTCCGAAGGCGGTCACGGTGGCGGTTTTCCGCCGTTCGAGAGCGGCACTTATGCTTCACAGCTGGTGTCGCTCGCGATCTTCTTCGTCGCGCTTTACGTGATCGTGTCCAAGCTCGCTCTGCCGCGCGTCGGCGGTGCGATCGAGGCGCGTCAGAACAAGATCGAGGGCGACCTCGCCGAAGCGCAGAAGCTGAAGGACCAGTCCGAAGCGGCGCTGAAGGCCTATGAAAACGAGCTTGCTTCGGCACGCTCGCGCGCGCAGGCCATCGGCAACGAATCCCGCGACAAGGCAAATGCGCAGGCGGACGCCGAGCGCAAGGCCTTGGAAGAGCAACTGGCGGCCAAGCTCGCCGAGGCAGAGAAGACCATCGCCTCGACCCGTGCGACCGCCATGAGCAACGTCCGCGGCATCGCGGCCGATGCGGCAGGCACCATCGTGCAGCAGCTCACGGGCGTGGTTCCGGACGCGGCATTGGTCAATGCCGCCGTTGATGCGTCCTTGAAGGGTTAATCGATATGTTCTTCGATCCTGAAACCTGGGTCGCCATCGCCTTCGTGATCCTGATGGCCGTGTTCGGCTATCTCGGAGTCTTCAAGAAGGCCATGACTGCGCTCGACCATCGCGCCGATCGCATCAAGGCCGAGCTCGACGACGCGACGCGCCTCAAGCAGGAAGCCGCCAAGGTGCTCGCCGACTACAAGGCGCGCACCGCCTCGGCCGAACGCGAGGCCGCCGACATCATCGCCAACGCGAAGAGCGAAGCCGAGCGCATCGCAACCGAGGCCAAGGCCAAGGTGGAAGATTTCGTCGCTCGCCGCACCAAGACCGCGGAGGGCAAGATCGCGCTCGCCGAGGCTCAGGCGGTGGCCGATGTTCGCGCCGCAGCGGCCGAAGCCGCCGTCCAGGCCGCCTCCACGATCCTGTCGAAGTCGGTCAGGGGCCAGGTCGCCGACGATCTGCTCGCCAAGGGCATCACCGAAGTCAGGCAGAAGCTGAACTGAGGGATATCGCCTTCACCTATCAAAAAGCCGGCGCGATCAGCGCCGGCTTTTTTGTTTGTCGGGCACTGCATCGGCAAATCTGATGTCATCGCCCGCGAAGGCGGGCGATCCAGTATTCCAGAGACAGCCCTGATAGATCGAGAAGCCGCGGCGTACTGGATGCCCCGCCTTCGCGGGGCATGACGACTATCTTGACGTGGTTACTTCTTCTTCGCCCGCGCCTTCGGCTCGGGTGATAGCGCCTGCGGATCGAAGCCGACATAGAAGATGTAGCTATCGGCGTCCTTGGCCGAAGGCATCGGGTAGACCAGATCCTCGGCCACGAAGGTGAACGGCACGCTGCCGCCCTCCGACATTCCGACCGTGGTCCGGTAGGCCTTGGAAGCGATCACCTTCTCGCCGACGCCGCCCTGCACCACGGCGACGCGCAGCGGCACCTCGACGCTCGCAGGCGCGCCGGCGGGTCCGGCAATGACGCGGCCCTGGATGCCGATCCGGGCCGTGATATCGCCGCCATTGCGGGCGCATTCGCGCGCCATCTTGGTGATGGTGGCCTGGAAGCGGATCTCGTTGCCGACGGCCGGCTTCCCGGTGGCACCGACCGCGTAGGTGGAGGCTCCGGCACGCACCGTGACTTGCGGGCAATCAAGATCGTCATCAGCCGCCGGCTGGCCCGGCGCAGGCGCCGGCTTGGGTTGGGCCGGCTCGTCCGACTTGCCGCCGAACAGGCCCTTGAATCGATCGGTCAGCGACTGCGCCGCGACCGGCGAGATGGAGACGAGCGCAACTGACAACGCCAGCGCGACCGCCGCCCCCCGCCGCAACGCATTCCGGGATGACCGAAGCTCCTGCACCATCAACACCCATACTCCTGACGACATCCCGGCCGATCACCGGCCGGGTTGCGCCGTTATATCGTCAAAACCGGCGAACCCAAGGCAGCAAACAAGGAGACTTTGGCCGCATCAATCAACGGGCTCAGCCGCGGAAATCCTCGTGCAGCAGGCCGAACAGCAAATGGTCCTGCCAGACCCCGTTGATGCAGAGATAGCGCCGCGCCAGCCCCTCGCGGGAGAAACCGCACTTCTCCAGCACCCGGATCGAGGGCGCATTGGTCGGGATGCAGGCGGCCTCGACCCGGTGCAGATTGAGCTCGCCGAACAGCGTCGGCAGCAGCACCCGCAGCGCGGCCGTCATGTAGCCGCGCTGGGCGTGGGGCTTGCCGACCCAATAGCCGATGGTGCCGGCCTGGACGATGCCGCGGCGGACATTGGCGAGCGTGATGCCGCCGACCATGGCGCCGTCGAGCTCCCGGAAGATCAGAAAGGGATAGGACCGGTCCGCGGCGATGTCCTCGGAATAGCGGCGCAGGCGACGGCGGAAACCGGAGCGGGTGAGATCATCCGACGGCCAGATCGGCTCCCAGGGGGTCAGGTAATCGCGGCTGGACTCGCGCAGATGGGCCCATTGCAGGAAGTCCGACATCTGAGGCGCGCGTAGCAACAGGCCGTTGCCGCGCGGCGCGAGAGCGGCGGGTCCACTGGATGGCAGGCGAAAGAGGGCCATGGTGATGCTTCCCGGGGCGGATCAACCCGTGCGCGGCTCCTAATGCAGCCGCGCCTTGGCGCGTGCCCGGGTCAATCCTTCCGCAAAAGACACCGCCGTGTCCAGACCCCTGCCACTGCCCAATGCGACAACCGCAGGGCGGCTGCGCGAAAGCAGCGCACGCGCCGCATCCCGGGTCGATTCGACGCTGACGGCGTCGATCCGGGCCACCAGCTCCTCGGCGGTCTGGGGCCGGCCATAGGCCAGCACATGCCGGGCGAGTTGCTCGGCGCGGGACGAGCAGCTCTCCAGCGCCATCAGCAGCCCCGCCTTCATTTGCGCCTTGGCCCGCGCGATCTCGACCTCGGTCAGGGTCTCGACCGAATCATTCATGATGTCGACCACGACCTCCATCATCTCGGGCGCATCGGCCGGATCGGTGCCGGTGTAGAGGCCGAAGAAGCCGGTGTCGGTATAGGGGGCATGGAACGAGTAGATTGAGTAACAGAGGCCGCGCTTCTCGCGCACCTCCTGGAACAGCCGCGACGACATCCCGCCGCCGAGGATGTTGGTAAAGACCTGGAGCGAGAACAGCGACAGATCGGTCTGCGGCACGCCCTCCAGGGCCAAGGTCAGATGCGCCTGCTCGAGCTCGCGATGCACCACCTTGGTGCCGCCCTTGCCGAATTGTGCGGGTTGCGGCTTGGGACCCGCTGTCCCCTCAAAACTGGCAAAGCGCTGCTCGACCTCGGCGACCACCTGCTTGTGATCGACCGCGCCGGCGGCCGCCACCACCATGTCAGGGCCGCGGTAGTGCGTCGACAGATAGTCGCGCAGCGAGTCGCGGCTGAAGGCACGCAAGGTCTTCGCAGTGCCGAGCAGCGAGCGGCCCATCGGCTGGTCGGGATAGCAGAGCTCGTTGAGATGCTCGAACACGACGTCGTCAGGCGTGTCCTGCGCCGCGCCGATCTCCTGCACGATGACGTTCTTCTCGCGCTCGAGTTCGTCGGGCTCGAAGGCGGGATTGGCCAGGATGTCGGCGAGCACGTCGAGTGCGAGCGGCACGTCGGCCTTCAGCACCCGCGCATAATAGGACGTGGTCTCGGTCGAGGTGCCGGCATTGAGGTCGCCGCCGACCGCCTCGATCTCCTCGACGATCTCGCGCGAGGAGCGCTTCGTCGTGCCCTTGAATGCCATATGTTCCAGAAGATGCGAGATGCCGTGCTCGTTGGGCTTCTCGTCGCGCCCGCCGACGCCGGCCCAGACGCCGAGCGCCGCGGTCTCGAGATGAGGCATCTTGTCGGTGACGACAGTGAGGCCGGACGCAAGCTTGGAAATCTCGACGCTCATCCGGCAACTCCCTGTTTCGCGGCGCGGCTGACCGACAGCACGAACCGCTCGACCTCGGTCTGGTCGTTCTTCATCACCTTCATGTGTTCGGATTTGGTCATCAGACCATCGAGCCAGGCCGGCAGTTGCGGCCGCTGGCCGCAGGCCGCTTCGACCGCATCGGGGAATTTGGCCGGATGGGCGGTGGACAGCACGATGCTGGGAACCGTCCTGTCCGTGGTGTCGCGGTCGGCGACCGCAAGCGCGACCGCGGTGTGGGGATCGACCAGCTCGCCGGCCTCGCGCCAGGCGGCGCGGATCGCGGCCGCGGTCTCGGTCTGGTCGGCCCGGCCTGCGTCGAACCCCTCGCGGATCGCGGCCAGCGTCGCATCGGGCAGCACGAAGCGTCCCGATTGCTTCAGTGAATCCATCAGACGGCGCACGCCGGCGGCATCGCGCCCGCCAGCCTCGAACAGCAGCCGCTCGAAATTCGAGGAGATCTGAATGTCCATCGACGGCGAAGCCGTCGCGTGGACCTCGCGCACCTCGTAGATCCCGGTCTTCAGCGTGCGCGCCAGGATGTCGTTGACGTTGGCGGCGATGCCCAGGGTCCGCACCGGAAGACCCATGCGCTTGGCGACATAGCCGGCGAAGATGTCGCCGAAATTGCCGGTCGGCACGACGAAGTCCACCGCGCGCGCGGGTGCACCGGCGGCAACGGCGGAGGTGAAATAGTAGACCACTTGGGCGACGATGCGCGCCCAATTGATGGAATTGACGCCGGACAGCGACGTCGCATCGCGGAAGCGATGGTTGTTGAACATCGCCTTCACGAGGGCCTGGCAATCGTCGAAATTGCCCTCGACGGCAAGCGCATGGACGTTGGCCGCGCCCGTCGTCGTCATCATTCGCCGCTGCACCTCGGAGATGCGGCCTTGCGGGAACAGCACGATGAGATCGACATTTTCGAGTCCTGCGAACGCGTCGACCGCAGCACCGCCGGTGTCGCCCGAGGTCGCGACCACGATGGTGGTGCGCTGGCCGCGCTGGGCGAGCACGTGGTCCATCAGCCGCGAGATCAGCTGCATCGCCACGTCCTTAAAGGCGAGCGTCGGGCCGTGGAACAGCTCCAGCACGAACTGGTGCGGCGCCATCTGGCGCAGCGGCACCACCGCCGGATGGCGGAAGGTGGCGTAGGCCTCGTTCGCCATACGGCCGAGCTCGGCGTCCGAGATCTCGCCGGCGACGAAAGGGCGGATCACCTCGACCGCGACCTCCCAATAGGGACGCCCGAAAAAGCCGGCGATGGCGTCAGGCGAGAGTTGCGGCCAGGTGGCCGGCACATACAGGCCGCCGTCGCGAGCGAGCCCGGTCAGCATCACGTCGCAGAAGCCGAGTTCGGGGGCCTCGCCCCGGGTCGAGATATAACGAGTCAAACTGCCCTCCAAAGGCCGGCCGAGCCTGGACTCGGTCCGCAAGCCTTTGATTTTACGAAATTACTTGTTAACAGCCAGAGGCTTTGGGCCACCATAAAGTGTTTTGCGGCATCAGGAAACCGCTTCGCGCCTGGGGCCGTCCAAGGAAAAAGGCTGCCAACGAAAAGCGCTGCCAACGAAAAGGGCTGCGGCAATGCCGCAGCCCTCTCTTGGAAGGTCTGTCGTTGTGTGCAGACCGGTTTGGCGTCTTGGGGTCACCGACCCGCAAAAACTGTTCGCGCAAGCTTTCGTCGGCTGTCACGATAACGTCAAGGGACAAAACGGAATGTGTGAGAAAATGTTCCTGTTTTTCCCGACACGTTTCGGCGCGGGCAAACGTTCGCCAGCAGCTTGGCGTCACGCATTACCATTATATCCCGAACGACAGCACAGTTCGGGAACGAACGACGGCTGCGCTCATTGTGTCGGCGGATGGTGTCGGCGCTATCCAAGCATTGCCCGGCTGAGCGGCGAGACCGGTCCGCCCGCCGAACCGGCAGCATCCTGGTGCAGCCGGTTCGGTGCCCCGAGGCGTCAGTTCATCCCGATTTCCACCGCGATCCGGATCAGGTCGGAATGGTTCTTGGCACCGAGCTTCTGCTTGAGCAGAGAGGTGGTGTTGGCGACGGTCTTGTAGGAGATGCCGAGCGCCTCGGCGACCTCGACGATCTTGTCGCCTCGCCCCAACAGGCGAAGAATCTCGAGCTCCCGCGGCGTCATCTGCGAGGCAGGATTGGCCTTGATCGCCGCGCCGGAAAACGTCACGGCTTCCGCGAGCTGCGGTGAGATGAAATTGTCGCCCGCAACCACCTTGCGCACCGCCTTGAGCAGGATCCGGGGATCGTCGCCCTTGGAGACGTAGCCCTGGGCCCCGAGCTCGACCGCCCGCACCACGAAGGCTGGATCATCGTTCATGCTGAACATGATGATCTTGGCGTCGGGATCGTCCTTGCGAATGCGCCGCATCAGTTCAAAGCCGGAGACGTCGGGCAGGCTGATGTCGATCACAGTGACGTCGGGCCGCCTGCTGACATAGGCGCGATGCCCGGATTTGGCGTCGGTCGCCTCGTCGATCCGGATCGAATGGTCGGAGGAGAACAGGGTGCGGCAACCGGACAACACCACGGGATGGTCGTCGACAATCAGGACGCGGGTCGCCGGCTTGGCAGTATCTTGCATTGTAACTCTCTAGTTTTTCGATTCATAAACCGACGGGAACAAATGGAAAGAGCAAAATCCCCTGATGCGCGTTAGAATTGACCTAATGTGGCAACGGCTGTCCTTCAGTACACAATTGTTTCTGCCGCTCGGCCTGCTGTTCATGGCGGCGCTGATCATGGGCGGCGTCCTGCTGCACGTCTTCACGACCGGTCAGCTCGCCGAGGAGAACCAGCCGGCCCAACGATCGACCAAAGCCGTGGCCGAGGCCCTCAACAACGCTCTGCGTTCATCCGACCATCCGCGAAGGACCCTGGATGACTTCGTCCGGATGCTGGACGAGTCCTCAGATATTCAATTCCTTCCTGCAGGAGCGGTTGCTCCTCCCTTTGCGTCGAGGGGCCTGCAAGGTTCGCATGGCCCACCAAAATGGTTCGTCAGTCTCCTTTCCATTCCGGACTTGCACATCGCATTTCCGGTATCCCTCAACGGCGAGCATTTCGGCGACATCGTGTTTGTGCCGGACCTGTCCGCAGCGCTGTTCGAGACCTGGGTGGGCTTCCTCGCCTTGGCCGGCTTCGTCGTCGCGCTGACCGGGCTGACAGGGATCGTCGCCTATGTGTTTGCGGGATCAGCCCTGCGACCACTGCAGGATCTTGGCGCAGGCCTCACGCGGCTACGACGCGGCGACTACGCAACACCGATCTCGGTCGGGGGACCGCCGGAAATCCGGCAAAGCTGCGAGGAGGCCAATGCGCTGGCCGAAACGCTGGCGCAGTTGAGCCAGGACAATCGCGACCTGCTGCACCGCCTGGTCTCGCTCCAGGACGACGAGCGGCGCGATCTCGCGCGCGAACTGCACGACGAACTCGGTCCGCTGCTGTTCGGCATCCGCGTCGGCACGATCGCATTGGTCGATGCCTCGCCCCCGGCGGGAAATCTCAGCAGTTCGGCGCAGGAGGTGTTGCAATCGGTCGAGGCGCTCCAGCAGACCAACCGCCGCATCCTCGACCGGTTGCGACCGCTCTACATCGAGGAATTGGGTCTGGAGACCAGTGTGCAGACGCTGCTCCGAAATTTTCGCAAGCAGGCGCCGTCTATCGACCTGACGGACACGGTCGATCCGAATCTCAACGCGATCGACGGGCCGCTGGCTCAAACCGTCTATCGCGTGATTCAGGAGGCGCTGACCAACGTGCTGCGTCATGCCGGCGCCAGCCATGCCCATGTGCAGGCGACCTTCGCCGGCGAGACGGTCGTCATCGAGATTTCCGACGACGGCGGCGGCTTTCCCGAAGGGAATCTGTTCGGCCGCGGCCTGACCGGCATGCATGAGCGCGTGCGCGCACTCAGCGGATCGCTGTCACTGCTGCGCGTGGACGACAGAACCTATGTGCGCTGCCGCCTTCCCGCCGAACCGGCACGCGAGGCGCCGGTCAGCGATTGAAGCGCTTTCGAGCGAAGTGGATACCGGTTCGCGTGAAGAAAACGCCAAAACAGAATCTGGTGTTCGGCTCTGATTAATCAGAACGGAAACTCTAGCACGCACAGCCAAGCTGCGCGTTCTGTCGCGCCGGCTCGCACAGCGTGGTGCGGATCTTGCCGTCGGGGCTGAAACAAAACGAGGCGCGAATGCGCAACGCGCCGGCGACGGAATATTCGAGATCGACGCCGTGGGGTGCAGGATGGATTTCCTCCAACCCGAAACCGGCCGACGAGAAAGCGCTGAGCCGCGGCTGCCAATAGGCTTCGAGCTCGCTCCGGCCGCGATAGCGCTGCGTGCCGTTGCACGTGCATTCGACCTGGGCGTCGTCCGCATAGAGGTCGAGGAGCGTCGCGAGGTCGCCCTTCCTGCAGGCATCCACCCAATCGACGACAATTCCCATCTGGTCGAAATCACTCACGCTGCAATCCTGTCTGCCGCGGAAAATTACTGGCGGCTTAGGACCACACTCGTGAATGTGCGCTGAATGGTAAACCCCGGGCGATACCGGGTTCCCTAAGTGGATCTACGGAGCTCAGCCCCGCCGCCGCCCTCTTGCCCACACGGCGAAGGCGATGAGCACGGCGCCTGCAAGGGTGAACCAGGTGATGGCGTATTGCAGGTGATCGTCCTTGAGATGGACGTCGAGCGGCCCCGGCCGCGGAATGCCGTTCTCGGGCGCCGGCTGCTCGAGGTCGACATAGAACGGCGCAACCGCGCCCCAGGCCAGCGCGCTCGCGATCGCCACGTGATCGCGCACGAACCACAGCCGCTTGCCGCGGTTCTCCGCCGGGGTCAGCCAGCCCGGTGCCTCGGGGAAGCGCAGATAGCCGGTGAACGAGACCGCCTGCCCGGTGACGAGCTTCCTGACCGCGCGATCCTCGACGCTGCGATCCTGCATGGTGTTTTCGACGAAGCCCGCATCGATCACCACCGTCTCGCCGCTCGGCAGCCGCGCCGGCAGGAAGGCCCAGGTGCCGGGGCCCGACGCGTCCTTACGCACGGCGGATCCGGAGGAATAGACCATCGCATCGGGCAACGGCGCGTAGGTCGCGGTAAAGCTGACACGGCGGAATTCATCGCGCGCGGGACTTAGCGCGGCCCATCGTGCCGGCGGCGGCAGAGCGACCGGTGCCTCCGCGAGGCGCTCGGTCAGTGCGGCGATCAGCTCGTGCTTGGCGATGCGGCGCTGCAATTGCCAGACGCCGAGCGTGACGCAGACCGCGGTCAGGAAAAGCGTGAACAGCGCGAAGCCGGCCACGCGGGGCTTGCGCGCGGTCTCGTTCATTTCGCGCGGTCGACCAGCCGGCCCGGCGCCGCCTTATGGTGGAATTGCAGTGCGATCAGCAGCGACTTCATCGCGCGCAACGGCAGCAGGGTAGTCGCAAGGATCAGCGGCAGCCACAGCACCGCGTGCAGCCAGTACGGCGGCTGGTACTTGACCTCGACGACGAGCGCGCAGCCGACCACGATCGCGCCGGCCAGCATGATGATGAAGATCGCCGGACCGTCACCGGAATCGATGAAGGCGTAGTCGAGGCCGCAACGCTCGCAACAAGGCGCAAGCGTCAGGAAGCCTGCATAGAGCTTGCCCTGGCCACAGCGCGGGCATTTGCAGGCAAGTCCGCGCAGCGCGCTTTGCAGGACGGTGGCTTGCGGCTCGGACGTATTGGCGGCTTCGTTCATGGCAAAAGGGTCTATCACAGTTTCTGCCGAAACCCCTGCGCGCAAAAAAGCAAAAGGGCGGCCCGGGGCCGCCCTTTCTCGATCGGAAGTCAGCCCGCTCAGTGCGCGCCGTGGGCCATGGTCTCGGCGCCGTGTCCCCAGACATAGATGCACAGGAACAGGAACAGCCAGACCACGTCGACGAAGTGCCAGTACCAGGCGGCGAACTCGAAACCGAGATGCTGGGTCGGCGTGAAGTGGCCAGCATAGGCGCGGAACAGGCACACCAGCAGGAAGATGGTGCCGACCAGCACATGGAAACCGTGGAAGCCGGTCGCCATGAAGAAGGTCGCGCCGTAGACGTTGCCGCCGAAGGAGAATGCCGCGTGGCTGTACTCATAGGCCTGCACGCAGGTGAAAAGCGCGCCGAGCACGACGGTGAGGATCAGGCCATATTTCAGGCCCTGGCGATCGTTCTCGAGCAGCGCATGGTGGGCCCAGGTCACCGTGGTGCCTGACGTGAGCAGGATCAGCGTGTTCAGGAGCGGCAGATGCCAGGGATCGAAGGTCTCGATGCCGTGCGGCGGCCAGGTGCCCGGCACGGTGCAGGCGCCGGCCGCGGTCCCGAGACCACAGCCGAACACCGCATCGCGGGTAGCGTGGACGGCGTCGGCCGGGAATAGCGCCGCATTGAAATAGGCCCAGAACCAGGCGACGAAGAACATCACCTCCGAGGCGATGAACAGGATCATGCCGTAGCGGTGATGCAGCTGCACGACGCGGGTGTGGTCGCCCTTGTACTGGGCTTCCCTGATCACGTCGCCCCACCAGCTCGCCATGGTGTAGAGCACACCGACGGTGCCGACACCGAAGATGATCGGCGCAGCCGAGAACATGTGGTGCATCCAGGTGATCGCGCCGACCGCCATGATGAAGGCCGAGATGGAGCCGACGACGGGCCATGGCGATGGATCGACCAGATGGTAGTCGTGATGCTTGGTTTGCGCCGTTGCCATTTGCGGTCTCGCTCCTCAATCCCGTGCCTGTCAGGCACTTATCCCCTTATTTCCAACCCCGGCGCGTGAGCCCGGCGATCAGAGATTTCCCTTGCGTTTGTCGTCTTCGCTGGCCGCGAGCGGCTTCACCACCGGATCCTTCACCGGATAGAACGTGTAGGACAGCGTGATCGTGTTGAGACCGTCGTTCTCGTGGTCGTCGGCAATCGACGGATCGACATAGAACACGACCGGCATCTCGCGCTTCTCGCCCGGCGCCATGGTCTGCTCGGTGAAGCAGAAGCAGTTGATCTTCTGGAAATAGGATCCGACCGTCAACGGCGCGACATTGTAGGCGGCCTGGCCTGCGGTGGTCCGCGCGGCCTGGTTGGTCACCGTGTAGAAGACGGTCACGACCTGGCCTATATTGACCTCGATCTCGCTCTGCTCGGGCTCGAACTTCCAGGGCAGGCCGGGCGCGACGTTGGAATCGAAGCGCACCGCGATCTTGCGTGCGATCGGGCCGCTGGCCGGCGCCGAGGTCGCGACCTGGGTCGTGCCGTTGAAGCCGGTGGCGCGGCAGAACCAGTTGTAGAACGGCACCGCCGCGTAGGAGGCGCCGACCATCAGCGCGACCACGCCGCCGCAGATCGAGGCGACCACCACGTCGCGGCCAAGCCCCCTGGCAGGCCTGCGCCCCTTGGTGGCCGTCCGGCTCTGATCCCGCGATATGGTCGGCTTCTGATCCATGTTTCCTACATCGGCCGGACGAGCACGGCCGGCCCCTTGACCATGGTCACGGCAAAGAACAGCACTACGAGCACGCCGAGCGCGAGTGCGATCGCGATCGAGCGCTGACGACGGCTCTTCTTCTGCGCCTCGGTGAGGACGATTCCGTCTATCTCGGGTTTGTCGGCCATCCCTGTGATCATGCGCCCCCTACCATCGGCGCAAGCGCCCGGAACACGACCTCGGCCAGCAAGGTCGCAAACAGCGCGAACAGATAAAGGATGGAGAACGCAAACAGCTTGCGGGTCGCCCGCAGCGATTGGCTGCGCTCGCGACGGATATAGACGTTGATGGCGAACCCCAGCATGCCTGCGCCGAGGATCAGCGAGACGATGCCGTAGATGGCGTCGAAGTAGCCGAGCGCCCAGGGCGCGGCCGCGACCGCGATCAGCACGATGGTATAGAGCAGGATCTGAAGCCGCGTCGCGTCGGGACCGGCGACGTTGGGCAGCATCGGAATGCCGGCGCGCGCGTAGTCGTCGGAGCGGAACAGCGCCAGCGCCCAGAAGTGCGGCGGCGTCCAGAAGAAGATGATGGCGAACAGCAGCAGCGGCTCGACATCGACCGTGCCTGTGACCGCGGCCCAGGCCACCACGGGCGGCAGCGCGCCGGCGGCACCGCCGATCACGATGTTCTGCGCGGTCCAGCGCTTCAGGCCGATCGTGTAGATCACGACGTAGAAGAAGATGGTGAAGGCGAGCAGCGCGCCCGCGATCCAGTTGACCAGGATGCCGAGCGTCATCACCGAGAAGAAGGCGAGCGTCATGCCGAAGGTCATCGCCTCGGGACGGGTGATGCGGCCGCGCGGAATCGGCCGGTTCGCCGTGCGCGACATCTTGGCATCGATGTCGCCTTCGAGCGCCATGTTGAGCGCGCCGGACGCGCCGGCGCCGACCGCGATGCAGAGCAGCGAGGTGATGGCCAGCACCGGGTGGAAATGCCCGGGCGCCATCGCCATTCCGACCAGCGCGGTGAAGATCACCAGCGACATCACCCGCGGCTTCAGGAGCGCGATGTAATCGCCAACCTCCGCTTCGGAGATGCGGGGATTGATGTCGATGGCGTTGTGGTCGAGGACGGACACTAGACTGACTCGCTTGGTTGTCGAGCCGCGGCGCCCGTCACGGGCGCCGCGAGCATTGGCTTACTGCACGCGGGGCAGCACTTCGAACTGGTGGAAGGGCGGCGGCGAGGGCAGCGTCCATTCCAGCGTGGTCGCACCTGCACCCCACGGATTGTCGCCAGCCGGCACCTTCTTCGCGAAGGCGTCGATCACGCAGTAGAGGAAGATCAGCACGCCGAAGCCGGAGATGTAGGAGCCGACCGACGAGACCAGGTTCCAGCCCGCGAACGCGTCGGGATAATCGACATAGCGGCGAGGCATGCCCGACAGACCGAGGAAGTGCTGCGGGAAGAACACCAGGTTCACGCCGATGAAGGTGACCCAGAAGTGCGCCTTGGCGAGCCCTTCATTGTACATGTAGCCGGACATCTTCGGGAACCAGTAGTACCAGCCGGCGAAGATTCCGAACACCGCACCGAGCGACAGCACGTAGTGGAAGTGCGCGACCACGTAGTAGGTCTCCTGGAGCACGCGGTCGACGCCGGCATTCGCCAGCACCACGCCGGTGACGCCGCCGACGGTGAACAGGAAGATGAATCCCACCGCCCAGATCATCGGCGCGCGGAACTCGATCGAGCCGCCCCACATCGTGGCGATCCACGAGAAGATCTTCACGCCGGTCGGGACCGCGATGACCATCGTGGCGGCGACGAAATAGGCCTGCGTCGCCGAGGACATGCCGACCGTGTACATGTGGTGCGCCCACACCACGAAGCCGATGCCGCCGATCGCGACCATGGCGTAGGCCATGCCGAGATAGCCGAACACGGGCTTGCGCGAGAAGGTCGAGACGATCTGGCTGACCATGCCGAAGGCGGGCAGGATCAGGATGTACACTTCGGGGTGACCGAAGAACCAGAACAGATGCTGGAACAGCACGGGATCGCCGCCGCCTTCCGGATTGAAGAACGTCGTGCCGAAATTGCGGTCAGTGAGCAGCATCGTGATCGCACCGGCGAGCACCGGCAGCGACAACAGCAGCAGGAACACCGTCACCAGGATCGACCACACAAACAGCGGCATCTTGTGCAGGGTCATGCCCGGCGCGCGCATGTTGAAGATCGTGGTGATGAAATTGATGGCGCCCAGGATCGAGGAAGCGCCCGCCAGATGCAGCGACAGGATCGCGAAGTCCACCGCCGGGCCCGGATGGCCCGAGCTCGACAGCGGCGCGTACATGGTCCAGCCGGCGCCGACGCCGTTGGCGCCCGGCTCGCCCTCGACGAAGGTCGACATCAGCAACAGCGCGAACGAGGCCGGCAGCAGCCAGAACGAGATGTTGTTCATGCGCGGGAACGCCATGTCGGGCGCGCCGATCATGAGCGGCACGAACCAGTTGCCGAAGCCGCCAATCATCGCGGGCATGACCATGAAGAAGATCATGATCAGGCCGTGGGAGGTCACGAACACATTGTAGGTGTGCGTTTCGTGGAAGATCTGCACGCCCGGATACATCAGCTCGGCACGGATCGCGATCGACATCGCGGCGCCGATAACGCCGGCGATGACCGCGAAGATCAGGTACATCGTGCCGATGTCCTTGTGGTTGGTCGAATAGACGTAGCGCCGCCATCCGGTCGGATGGGCGTGCTCGTCATGTCCGTGGTCTTGCGCGTGATCGCCGTGTGCCGCTGCGCTCGTTGCCATTTTCTAATCCTGCCTTGCGTCCCGATCGGACCTCTGGAGGTCCCGCCTTATGTCGCTTTCAGTTTCCTCGAACCCTGCGCCCGGCGCTCACTGCGTCGGGCCGGCCGTGGAGGCGTAGGTGCTGGTGCCGCCGCTCGCATATTTCTTCTTCGCGGTCTCGACCCAGGAGGCGAACTCCTGGTCGCTCACCACACGGATCGCGATCGGCATGAAGGCGTGGTCCTTGCCGCACAATTCCGAGCACTGGCCGTAGAACATGCCGGTCTTGGTGGCCTTGAACCAGGTTTCGTTGAGCCGGCCCGGAATGGCGTCGATCTTGACGCCGAAGGCCGGCAGCGCAAAGGCATGAATCACGTCGGCCCCGGTCACCTGAACCCGAACCACCTTGTTGACGGGCACCACCATCTCATTGTCGACGCCGAGCAGACGGGGCTGCTTGTCCTGGGCCATCAGCGAGTCGAACTCGAACTTGCCGTTATCAGGATAGGCGTAGGACCAGTACCACTGCTTGCCGGTCGCCTTGATGGTCAGATCCGCCTTCGGCACGTCGAGCTCGAGGAACAGGAGGCGGAACGACGGCACCGAAATGCCGACCAGGATCAACACCGGCACGAGCGTCCACGCCACCTCGATCAGCGTGTTGTGCGTGGTCCGCGACGGCACCGGATTGGCTCTCGCGTTGAACTTCACGACAACGATCACGAGCAGCGCCAGAACGAACAGCGTGATCAGCGTGATCAGCACGAACAGGAAATTGTGGAACCAGACGATGTTGTCCATCACCGGGGACCCGGACTGCTGAAGCGTCCACTCCCACGCAGCCGGCTGCCCCAGCTCGGCAAATGCCGCACCGCCCGTCGCCAGCGTCAGACCCGCCACGGCCAATCCCAGCAAGTGCCGGCCCACCGGGCCCATCGACATCTTCATGCCGTTCGCGCTCCCCTAACGAAATCACCCCAAGTGCATTCCCCTATTTTCGGGAAACGCTTTATTCGATCCCCCCGTCTGACAAACCGCCGCGCAAGAATACCTCTAAGAGGAATTGGGGCCAGATCGCTAGAACGCCGAAATCAAGCCTCTCAAACCATAATTCTTGATCTATCGCAATGCAGTCTTGAGCCTCGTCTGTCAGCCATCACCCGCAAGATATTTCCTAGTAACATCAGACAAAAATACCATTTCCCGGGATGCTGCCGCTTGACAGCGGAATTGCCCGCGGTAGGCACTTGGCGCACAGCCGCACAGGAACCTGATTCGTGCGGGCGATTGCGGCCGGGGCGGCGTGGAATTTGCTTGCGAATCGCCTTCAAGACGCCGTCATTCCCGTATCAGTCCGCCTGACGCGAGCGACCCAGGCGAGCAGAGGGACCGACCCGATGGGGTTTTCGAGATCCATGGCAAGGCGGGCTAAAAGCCAGGCTGGCAGCCTCACGATGCTGGCCGCTCTGCTGGCGGCGGTCGTCGTCCTGGCGCTTCCGGGCCTCGCCCATGCGCAGGGCGCGGTGCGCTCCGTCCATGGCGACTGGCAGATCCGCTGCGACACCCCGCCGGGCGCCCAGTCCGAGCAATGCGCCCTGATCCAGAGCGTGGTGGCCGAAGACCGCTCCAACGCCGGCCTGACCGTGATCGTTCTCAAGACCGCCGACCAGAAGAGCCGCCTGATGCGGGTGGTCGCCCCCCTCGGCGTTCTCCTGCCCTCCGGCCTCGGCCTCAAGCTCGACAACCAGGACGTAGGCCGTGCCGGCTTTGTCCGCTGCCTGCCCAATGGCTGCGTCGCCGAGGTCGTCATGGACGACAAGCTGCTCGGCCAGCTCCGCACTGCCAAGACCGCGACCTTCATCATCTTCGAGACCCCGGAAGAAGGCATCGGCTTCCCGCTCAGCCTGAACGGGCTCGGCGAGGGCTATGACAAGCTGCCGTAGTGCGAAGGGCGGTTAGGCCCGCGAATCCTATTGTTTCCGTAATGTGAGACTTGGCGCCCTCGCGGAAGTGCCGGGAAACCATTATCTTGCCTCACATCCCCCGATAATGGACGGACGCATGACCAACCCTGCCACAACCTCCCTGCTCGACCGCGCCAATCTCGACCGCGACCAGGTTCGCAACGAGCTCGCGCGCGGGCTTGCCGGTGCCGACGACGGCGAATTGTTCCTGGAATACAGCCAGACCGAAGCGCTGATGTTCGACAATGGCCGGCTGAAGCAGGCGACCTACGATACCTCGCAGGGTTTTGGCCTGCGCGCCGTCAAGGACGACGCCGTCGGCTACGCGCATTCCTCCGACGTGTCGCTGCCGGCGCTGATTCGCGCTGCGGACGCGGTCGCGGCCGTGCGCGGCGGTTATTCCGGCAGCTTCGCCGCGCCTCCTGCGCATACCAACGTGCGGCTTTATAGTGACGACAATCCGCTCGATGCCCCCGGCTTCGAGACCAAGGTCAAACTGCTCGCCGAGATCGACGCTTATCTGCGCGACAAGGATCCGCGGGTGCGGCAGGTCAGCGTCAGCCTGGGCGCGACCTGGCAGGTGGTCGAGATCCTGCGGCCCGACGGCGAGAGCTATCGCGACATCCGCCCGCTCGTGCGCGTCAACGTCTCCGTCGTCGCCGGTCAGGGCGACCGCCAGGAGAGCGGCAGCAAGGGCTATGGCGGCCGCGCCGGCTACGCCGAATTCATCGAAAGCAAGAACTGGCGCGACGCCGCCGACGGCGCGTTGCGTGAGGCTCTGGTCAACCTGGAATCGATTCCCGCCCCCGCCGGCGAGATGGACGTCGTGCTCGGGGCCGGCTGGCCCGGCGTGATGCTGCATGAGGCGGTTGGCCATGGCCTCGAAGGTGACTTCAACCGCAAGAAGACGTCCGCGTTTGCCGGCCTGATGGGCCAGCAGGTCGCGGCCAAGGGCGTGACCGTGGTCGACGACGGCACGATTGCCTCGCGCCGCGGCTCGCTGTCGATCGACGATGAGGGAACGCCGACCAACCGCACCGTGCTGATCGAGGACGGCGTCCTGGTCGGCTACATGCAGGACCGTCAGAACGCCCGCCTGATGAACATGAAGCCGACCGGCAACGGCCGCCGCCAGGGCTATGCCCACGTGCCGATGCCGCGCATGACCAACACCTACATGCTGGCGGGCGACCGCGATCCGGCCGAGATCCTCGCGTCGGTGAAGAACGGCGTCTTCGCCGCGAATTTCGGCGGCGGCCAGGTGGATATCACCTCGGGCAAATACGTGTTTCAGTGCACCGAGGCTTACAAGATCGAGAACGGCAAGATCGGTGCGCCCCTGAAGGGCGCCATGCTGATCGGCAACGGGCCGACCGACCTGCATCGCATCCGCATGATCGGCAACGACCTCGCGCTCGATACCGGCATCGGCACCTGCGGCAAGAACGGTCAGGGCGTGCCGGTCGGCGTCGGCCAGCCGTCGCTGTTGATGGAACGCATTACGGTGGGTGGAACAGGCGGATGAGCGTCGAGAAGATAACTGTCACCACCAAGCGGAAGAGCAGCGGCTGGGGCGGCCAGCTGGTGCAGCTCGCCGGCATCGTCGCGGCGGTGTTCATCGCCAAGGGTGCGCTGGCCGAGCCGTTCTACGTGCCGTCGGGCTCGATGGAGCCGACGCTGTTGATCGGCGACGCCTTGATCGCCTCGAAATTCCCCTACGGCTACGGCACCTCGTCGCTGCCGATCCAGATCAACCTGCCCGAGAGCGGCCGCGTCTTCGCGGAAACGCCGAAGCAGGGCGACGTCGTGGTCTTCCGCTGGCCCGGCGACCGCTCGCAGGCCTGGGTCAAGCGCGTCGTGGGCCTGCCCGGCGACCGCATCCAGCTGCGCCAGGGCCAGCTCTTCGTCAACGATCGCCCCGCCGAGTTGAAGCCGGACGGCGTTGGTGCCGCCGAGGACGACAATGGCGGCAGCGAACCCGCCTATCGCTATGTCGAGACGCTGCCGAACGGCGTCTCGCATCTGATCTTCAAGATGCGTGACAACGGTCCGCTCGACAACACGCAGGAAGTGACGGTGCCGGCAGGCCATCTCTTCGTGCTCGGCGACAACCGCGACAATTCCGCCGACAGCCGCGTGCCCTTGCGCTCCGGCGGCGTCGGCATGTTGCCGATCGACAATCTGGTCGGCCGCGCAGACGCCGTGCTCGGATCCTGGGATCTCGGTATCCGGGGCCAGCCGGTGTGGACCTGGCTGTCCGGATTTCGCATGGCGCGGTTTTTCACCGCCGTGCATTGAACCGATCTCATGACCTTCGACGACGTCAGAAAATTCGCACTGACGTGGCCGGAGGTCGAGGACGGTACCTCCTACGGCACGCCCGCACTAAAGGTGCGCAAGAAGATGCTGGCGCGTCTGAAGGAAGATGGCGACAGCCTGGTGATGCCGGACGTCCCGGTCGACGAGCGCGCGATGCTGGTCGAGAGCCAGCCAAAAATCTTCTACTTCACCGATCACTACGCCGATTATCCGATAGTGCTGATCCGCCTGTCCAAGGCAAAGCGCGCGATCGTGGAGTCGCTGCTGCGGCGGCGTTGGCGCGCGCTGGCTTCGAAGGCGGCGCGAGCGGATTATGATGCACGCGTGAGCGCGTGACGACTGTCATGGATGAGGCCCGCTTCCTCGCGCTGGCGCTAAAGAACCCGATTAACGTCGCGATTCTCGATGAGCTCCACCAGCTCGCGCTGCCCGATGCGTGGCTGGTCTCGGGATGTCTCGTGCAATCGGTTTGGAACGTGCTCACCGGCCGTGCGATCGATTACGGCATTGCCGATTACGACGTCTTCTACTTCGACCCTGACACCTCCTGGGACGCGGAGGACGTCGTGATCCGCAAGCTGCAAGCGCGCCTCGATCATCTCGGCGTCAAGATCGAGACCCGCAACCAGGCACGCGTGCATCTGTGGTATCCGGCCAAGCACGGCCTGCCCTATCCGCCGCTGTCGTGCTCGACTGACGGTATCGACCGTTTCCTCACACAGAACACGCAAGTGGGCGTGCGGCGCTCGGACGACGGTTTCGACGTTTATGCGCCGCACGGCTTCGATGACGTGGCCGGCTTGATTGCACGCCCCAATCCAAGCCCGAATTTCTCCGCAGCGAATTACGCGGTAAAGGCCGCGAGATGGAGGGCGTTGTGGCCCGAGCTTACGGTGATTGCGCCGGAATGATCCGAGCTATCTCACCACGCCCGACGTGAATCCCGCCTTCCGCCGCGGCGGCTTGATCTCCTTTTTCAGGAAACAGCGCGCTTCGCGTCCCGTGTAGCCCGGGCGGGCATAGGTGAAGGCGCGGCATTTGTTGTCGGCGGTGCAGACGGCCTTGCAGGCTTCTTCGCCTTCGCCGTCCTTCATCTCGAAATTGCGCAAATCGCCGCCGGGGCGGTCGATGGAGGTCTCCACGCCTTCGACACGCGGCTCGATCACACCGGCGCCGCGCACGCCGGAGATGCAGCAGCTTCCCGGCACGCGCGCAGGCACCGTGTTCTTCAGCCAGCACACCGCCGAGCCGCCTTCGATGTCAGGATAGTTGAAGCTCCACGAGCGGCAACGGCGGTCGCGCTCGCACAGCAGCGCGCAATCCTCGGGATCGCCCGACGTGACCGGAGAGCTGAAATAATCTCCGCCTGGCCGGTCGAACGCCGTCTGGGCGCGCGCAGGCCAGCTCGCAAACACGAGCGGAAGCAACGCGGCGCAGGCTACGACGCCTGCCAGGACGCTTGCCATGACGGCCAGGCGGCCCTTCCCCATCGGAACAGCTTTCGAGTTATTGACGACGCTCGGGTTTTTCAGCTGGCCATTTGATCGCCGCAAACCTGTACGGGCGATGAACGGCCCGAGTCCGATCGTTTTGCCTTGGGTCTAGAACGCGTATTCCGCGTAGGCCGGTTCCACCGAGCGGTTCCAGGGACCGTTGAACTTGTCGAGCATCTCCTCAGCCGGCGTGCGGCCGGAATCGATAATGCGATCGAGCGGCTCCAGATGCCTGGTCTCGTCGCGGCCAAGCTGGTCGATCCGGCCGCGCCGGCGCAAGCCGGCATGCGCCAGAACGAGGCACTCCTTGGCGATCTCGAACAGATAGCGGTCCTTGATTCGCGACTTGAACCCGAAGCGTGGCACGTCGTCGCGCAGCGCCTGACGCTCATGCGCGGTCCAGTGCTTCACGAGGTCCCAGGCGGCATCCAGCGACACATCGTCGTAGAGCAACCCGGCCCAGAACGCCGATAGCGCCGGCAGACGGCCCCACGGGCCACCGTCGGAGCCGCGCATCTCGAGATAGCGCTTGAGCCGCACCTCCGGGAAAATCGTCGAAAGATGGTTGGCCCAGTCCGACAGCGTCGGGCGTTCCCCGGGCAAATTGTTGTTGCGGCCATCGAAGAAGGCGCGGAACGAGGAGCCCGAGACGTCGATGTAGTCCTCGTCGCGCTTGACGAAATACATGGGCACGTCGAGCGCGTAGTCGACATAGCGCTCGAAGCCCATGCCGTCCTCGAATGCCCACGGCATCATGCCGGCGCGCGCGTTGTCGGTGTCGCGCCAGATCTCGGACCGGAAGGAGAGAAAGCCGTTTGGCTTGCCCTCGGTAAACGGCGAATTGGCGAACAAGGCGGTTGCGGCCGGCTGGAGCGCGAGCGAGACACGCAGCTTCTTGACCATGTCCGCTTCGGAGGAGAAGTCGAGATTGGTCTGTACCGTGCAGGTCCGGTACATCATGTCGAGGCCGTACTGGCCGACCTTCGGCATGTAATTGGTCATGATCTTGTAGCGGCCCTTGGGCATCACCGGGATGTCGGCGCGCGACCAGGACGGCGTCATGCCGAGCCCGAGGAAGCCGATTCCGAGCGGCGTTGCGATCTCGCGCACCTGCGCCAGATGCGCCATCAGCTCACTCTGGGTCTGGTGCACGTTCTCGACGGGGGCACCCGAGAGTTCGAACTGCCCGCCAGGCTCGAGCGAGATCGCGCCGCCGCCAGTGACGTCGTAGAGGCCGATGATGTTGCCCTTCTCCATGATCGGCTCCCAGCCGAGCAGGAGTTTCATGCCTTCGAGCAGCGCGCCGATACCGCGCGCGCCCTCGTAGGGCACCGGACGGTGGCCTTCGAGCGTGAACGGCGTCTTCTCGTGCTCGGTGCCCATGCGGAATTCGGACGGGTCCTTGCAACCAGCCTCGAACCACGCGACGAGTTCGTCGCGCGATTGCAGCGGCGTCATATCGATCTGGTCTCGCGCCATATCAGACTCTAATCAAAAGCGCTTCGATCGAACGCGCGTGGGTGACAGGGATGGTCCGCGCAGCCACCGGCTGCACGGACGAGCTGGTTTGCCGCGCGATCATCGCAACGGCGTGGTTTCGTTGACGTGGGCAGGCGGCAGTTTCATCTCGCCGCACGAGCAGCCCAGACGGTCGAGCAGACCGCTGAGCTTCACGGCATCCGCATCGGACAGCTTCGAACCGACATATTTCTCGATCGCGGCCGAATAGGCGCCCCACATCCGCTTCTGCAATTCGCGGCCGGCTTCCGTGATCTCCACGAACTGGCCGCGCTTGTCGATCTTGCATTCACGCCGCGAGGCGAGGCCTTCGTCGACCAGGCGGTCGATCAGCCGCGATGTCGAATATTGCGGGATCAGCATCTGCCGTTCGAGTTCGACCGGCCGGAGCTCGCCCGAGGGCGCCCGTGACAGTTCGAGCAGCGCGTCATACCATGCGAGCGGCGGGAAGCCGGCCTTCTTCAGGTCCTGCTCGACGCAATTGAGCACACGGCTCTGCACCCGCATCAAGCGGATCCAGGCGGAAGTCGCCTCGGTCGATGGTTTGCGTTTCATGGTCCCGCTCAAGCTCGTCGCCCGTCTCTTACCCTATTCGATGCACCTGCATCAATCTTGACTATTTCAAGCAGATGCATGTAGTCGTTCTTTCGCCTGAACCAAGCAACAAGAGGAGGAAATTCCATGAAATTGTACTATTCGCCCGGTGCGTGCTCGCTGTCCCCCCATATCGCGCTCCTGGAAGCCGGCCTGCCCTATGAACTGGTCAAGGTCGATATTCGGGCCAAGAAGCTCGAAAACGGTGAGGATTATCTGAAGCTGAACCCCAAGGGCCAGGTCCCTGCGCTGGGCCTCGATAGCGGAGAGATCGTGACCGAAGGCCCGGTGATTGTCCAGATGATCGCCGATCAGGCCTCAGCCAAGGCGCTGGCGCCGGCCCACGGCAGCGCCGAGCGCTACAAGCTGCTCGAATGGCTGAACTTCCTCACCTCGGAGGTCCACAAGAGCTTCGGCCCGATGTTCGCGCCGACGCTGAACGACGAGGCCAAGGCCTTCTTCAAGGACCGCGTCATGGGCAAGCTGAAATACATCGACAGCCAGCTCGCCGGCCGCGACTACCTCATGGGCAAGCAGTTCACGGTGGCCGACGGTTATCTCTTCACGATGCTGACCTGGGGCGACCGGATGAAGTTCGACCTCTCGGCGATGCCGAACCTTGCCGCGTACAAGACCCGCGTCGCGGCGCGGCCGCAGGTGCAGGAAGCGATGAAGAAGGAAGGGCTGATCCAGGCTGCCTGAGCGCACATGCGAAAGGCCGGATCGAAAATCCGGCCTTTCGTATTTTTTATCCCGGCTACGGGTTCAGAGAATCACGCCGCCGCCTTCTTCGGAGCGAAGCGGCCGTAGAAGGTTTCTCCCTTCGCGGCCATCTCCTCAAGGAGCTTCGGCGGGGTGAAGCGCGAGCCGTATTTCGCTTCCAGCTTGTGGCAAAGCTCGACGAATTTTTTCGGGCCCATGAAGTCGATATAGGACAGCGTGCCACCGGTGAACGGCGCGAAGCCGAAGCCGAGGATCGAGCCGACATCCGCTTCGCGCGGATCGGTGATGACGTGGTCCTCAACGGTGCGCGCGGCCTCCACCGCCTGCACTACCAGGAAGCGCTGCTTCAACTCCTCAACGTCGAGGGTATCGGGATCGAGCTGCTTGGGCTGCAGCGCGGACAAGCCCGGCCACAGGCTCTTCTGGCCCTTGCCCTTCTCGGGGTAATCGTAAAAACCCTTGCTGTTCTTGCGGCCCAGACGGCCCTGCTTCTCGACCATCTCCACCATCAGCTTCTTCTGATCGGGATTGATGGCGTTGGGGCCGAGGTCGGCTTCCGTCGCCTTCATGATCTTGAGCCCGAGGTCGAGCGCGACCTCGTCCGACAGCGAGAGCGGGCCGACCGGCATGCCGGCCATCTTGGCACAGTTCTCGATCATCGCCGGCGGCACGCCCTCGAGGAACATCTCGTTGCCCTCGGCGACGTAGCGGCCGACGCAGCGATTGGCGAAGAAGCCTCTGGAGTCGTTGACGACGATCGGCGTCTTGCCGATCTGCCGGACGTAGTCGAGCGCGGTCGCGATCGCGAGATCGCCGGTGTTCTTGCCCTGGATGATCTCGACCAGCATCATCTTCTCGACCGGCGAGAAGAAGTGGATGCCGACGAACCTGCCTTGGTCCTTGAAGGATTCCGCCAGCGAGGTGATCGGAAGCGTCGAGGTGTTGGACGCGAAGATCACGTCCGGCTTCATGTGCTCCTGCGCCTTGGCAAAGGTATCAGCCTTGACCTTGCGGTCCTCGAACACGGCCTCGATGACGAGATCGACGTCCTTGAGCGCGGAATAGTCCGCGGTCGCCGTGATGCGCGCGAGCAGCGCTTCTGCGTCGCCGGGCTTGGCGCGGCCCTTCTTGATCTGCTCCTCGATCACCTTTTGCGCATGCGCCTTGCCCTTGTCGGCGCTCTCCTGGTCGCGATCGATCAGGACGACGTCGAGACCGGCACGGGCTGAGACATAGCCGACGCTCGCGCCCATGAAGCCGGCGCCGATCACGGCGATCTTCTTCACCTTGGTCGGCGGCACATCCTTCGGACGGCGCGCGCCCTTGTTGAGCTCCTGCATCGACAGGAACAGGCTGCGGATCATCGCAGCCGCTTCCTTCGAGCGCAGCACCGAGGTGAAGTAGCGCGACTCGACACGGAGCGCGGCGTCGATCGGCAGCTGCAGGCCCTCGTAGACGCAACTCATGATCGCGCGTGCGGCCGGATAATTGTCGTAGGTCTCGCGGCGATAGATCGCGTTGCCGGCCGGGAACATCATCATGCCGGCCTTGGAGAACACCGGACCGCCCGGCAGCTTGAAGCCCTTCTCGTCCCAGGGCGCAACAGCCTTGCCGCCGCCCTTGATCCAGTCCTTTGCCGCCTTGACGAGGTCGGCGGCGGGAACGATGGCGTGGATCAGATTCAGCGCCTTGGCTTTCTCGATCGTGACCGGATCGCCCTTGAGCAGGATCGTCATCGCGTCCTGCGGCGGCACCAGGCGCGGCACGCGCTGCGTGCCGCCGGCGCCCGGGAACAGGCCGACCTTGACCTCGGGCAGACCGAGGCGGGTCTTGGGATTCTCCGCCGCCACGCGATAGTGGCAGCACAGCGTAATCTCGAAACCGCCGCCGAGCGCGAGGCCGTTGATCGCCGCCGCCCACGGCTTGCCGGAGGTTTCGATCGAGCGCAGCACCTGCGAGAAGCGCCGGCTCTGCTCGAACAGCATCTGGTTCGCGGCCGTCTCGCCCTGCTCCCCAAACACTTTTGCGTAGGCCTGATTCATGCCCTCGAGCATGGAAAGATCGGCACCCGCGCAGAACGCCTCCTTGGCGGAGGTGATGACGACCCCCTTCACCACGGCGTCGGCCGTGGTCGCCTTGACGATCGCGTCGAGCTCGCTGGTCGATGTCTCGTCGAGCACGTTCATCGAACGGCCCGGGATGTCCCAGGTCACGAGCGCGATGCCGTCGGAATCGGTCTCAACCTTGAAGTTCTTGTAAGCCATGCTGGTTGCTCCCTGCCCTTAGACGCGTTCGATGATGGTCGCGGTGCCCATGCCGCCGCCGATGCACAGCGTCACCAGTGCGGTCGCCTTGTTGGTGCGCTCGAGCTCGTCGAGCACCGTCCCGAGGATCATGGCACCGGTCGCGCCGAGCGGATGGCCGAGCGCGATCGCACCGCCATTGACGTTGATCTTGGCGTTGTCGATGTCGAAGGCCTGGATGTAGCGCAGCACAACCGAGGCGAAGGCCTCGTTGAGCTCGAACAGGTCGATGTCCGACTTCTTCATGCCCGAGCGCGCGAACAGCTTTTCGGTGACATCAACCGGACCGGTCAGCATCATCGCGGGCTCCGAGCCGATATTGGCGAATGCGCGGATCCTTGCACGCGGCTTCAGTCCGTACTTGCCGCCGGCTTCCTTGCTGCCGAGCAAAACGGCGCCGGCACCATCGACAATGCCCGACGAATTGCCGGCGTGGTGCACGTAATTGACGCGTTCGATTTCCGGATGCGACTGCACCGCGACGCCATCGAAGCCGCCCATCTGCGCCATCATCGTGAACGCCGGCTGCAGCTGCGCCAGCGACTGCATCGTCGTCGAAGGACGCATATGCTCGTCCTTGGCGAGGATGGTGAGGCCGTTGATGTCCTTCACCGGGACGACCGACTTGTCAAAGCGGCCTTCTTCCCAGGACTTCGCCGCACGCTGCTGGCTCTGCACCGCATAGGCGTCGACGTCGTCACGCGAGAAGCCGTATTTGGTCGCGATCAGATCGGCCGAGACACCCTGCGGCATGAAATAGGCCGGCACTGCCATCGAGGGGTCCATCGGCCAGGCGCCGCCGGAAGCGCCGATGCCGACGCGGCTCATCGATTCGGCGCCGCCGCCGATCACGAGCTCGTGCTGGCCGCTCATCACCTGGGCTGCGGCAAAATTCACGGCATCGAGGCCGGAGGCGCAGAAGCGGCTGATCTGGACGCCCGGCACCGCTTCGCCGAGGCCCGCCTTCAGCGCGGCAAAGCGCGCGATGTCGGAGCCGGCTTCGCCGACCGGATCGACCACGCCGAGAATGACGTCATCGACGGAATCTTCGGGGAGGTTGTTGCGGTCCTTCAGCGCCTTGAGCGGCACGGTCGCGAGCGCGAGCGCGGTGACTTCGTGCAGCGCGCCGTCCGCCTTGCCGCGGCCGCGCGGGGTGCGGACGTGGTCGTAGATGAATGCCTCAGGCATGACGCCCTCCTGATGTGATGATCTTGTGGTCGTGATCCGGTCGCAGCGAAAGCGGCTTCAGAACGCTTCCGCCGGCAGTTCCATGATGGTGGCGCAGCCGGCCTGGATGCGCGCGAGATTGGCGGCGGTCTCCGGCAGCATCCGCTCCATGAAAAAACGGCCGGTGACGAGCTTGGTCGAGAGATAGGGCGTCGCACCGCTCTCGGCAATCTTGGCTTGCGTCACCTTCGCCATCTTCGCCCACATATAGCCGAGCGCGACGAAGCCGAAGAGATTGAGGTAATCGGTTGCGGCGGCACCGGCATTGTCGGGCTTGGCCATCGCGTTCTGCATCAGCCAGGTGGTGGCCTGCTGGAGATGGCCGAGCGAGGCCGAGAGCGGAGTGATGTAGGGCTTCATCGCCTCGTCGCCGCCGTTCTCCTTGGCGAAGGCCATGACCTCGCCGAAGAACGCCATGATGGCGCGGCCGCCGTCGCGCGGCAGCTTGCGGCCGACGAGGTCGAGCGCCTGGATGCCGTTGGCGCCTTCGTAGATCATGGCGATGCGGGCATCGCGCACGAACTGCTCCATGCCCTGCTCGGCGATATAGCCGTGGCCGCCATACATCTGCTGCGCCTGCACCGCGTTGGCGAAGCCGTAATCGGTGAGAAAGCCCTTCAGCACCGGCGTCATCAGGCCCATGTGATCATCGGCGGCCTGGCGGTCCTTGGGATCCTCGGAGCGATGGGCGACGTCGCTCTTCAGCGCGGTCCACATCACGAAGGCGCGCGCGGCCTCGTTGAAGGCGCGGATCGACAGCAGCGTGCGGCGCACGTCGGGATGGACGATGATCGGATCGGCCGGCTTGTCCGGCGCCTTGGCACCGGTGAGCGAACGGCCCTGGATGCGATCCCGCGCATAGGCGACCGCGTTCTGATAGGCCACTTCCGACTGCGCGAGACCCTGCACGGCGACGCCGAGGCGGGCCTCGTTCATCATCACGAACATGCCCTGCATGCCCTTGTTCTCTTCGCCGATCAGCCAGCCGGTGGCGTTGTCGTAGTTCATCACGCAGGTGGAATTGCCGTGAATGCCCATCTTGTGCTCGATCGAGCCGCAGACCACGCCGTTGCGTGCGCCGACCGAACCATCGGCATTGACCAGGAATTTCGGCACCACGAACAGCGACACGCCCTTGATGCCGGCGGGCGCGCCCTCAATGCGGGCAAGCACGAGGTGGATGATGTTGGGCGCGAGGTCATGCTCGCCGGCCGAGATGAAGATCTTGGTGCCCGTGATCTTGAAGCTGCCGTCGGCCTGCCGCACCGCCTTGGTGCGGAGCATGCCGAGATCGGTGCCGCAATGCGGCTCGGTCAAGTTCATGGTGCCGGTCCACTCGCCCGCCACCATCTTCGGCACGTAGGTCTGCTTCTGCTCCGGCGTGCCGTGGACGATCAGCGCCGCGGTCGCGCCCATGGTGAGGCCGCCATACATCGAGAACGCCATGTTGGCGGAGATCTGGAATTCGTTGACCGCCTGGCTCAGCGTCACCGGGAGGCCCTGGCCGCCGAACTCGGTCGGCGCCGACAGGCCGAGCCAGCCGCCTTCGGCGACCTGCTTGAACGCCTCCTTGAATCCCGTCGGCGTGGTGACGCTGCCGTCATCGGCGCGCTTGCAGCCTTCGAGATCGCCCACGCGATTGAGCGGCTGCAGCACTTCTTCGGCAAGCTTGGCAGCTTCGCCGAGAATGGCTTCACGCACGTCGCTCGACGCGTCGGAGAAGCCGGCCAGATTGTCGTAGCGGT
This sequence comes from Bradyrhizobium sp. Kon56, assembly GCF_055807635.1. NCBI lineage: Bacteria > Pseudomonadati > Pseudomonadota > Alphaproteobacteria > Hyphomicrobiales > Nitrobacteraceae > Bradyrhizobium > Bradyrhizobium sp. Kon56. The sequence continues at coordinate 34,220 of NZ_JBVVOU010000011.1, forward strand.
CGATCTGGAAGACGTCGTTGAGCAGGAAGTTCACGTCTTCGACGGGGGCTTTGTAGATCGGCATGGTGGTCTCCCGGCAGGCCTTGAAGTGACGGTGTTGGCTTAGGATTGAGTGGCGGCCAACTGCTCGGCCATCAGGCGATGCAGCATGTTGATGGCCTTGAGCGGCCGCACCATCACCTTGAAATGCGTGATGCGGCCCTCGCCGTCGAAACTGATGATGTCGACGCCGTTGATCTCGATGCCGTCGATCATGGTCTTGAATTCGAGCACGGCGCCGCTCTCACTCTTCCATTCACCGACATAGCTGAAGCCGGGACCGCCAAGCACCTTCTCAGCGCTGGCCAGATATTTGAAGGTGATGTCGCGGCCGCGCTGCGGCGCGTGCACGACGGGGCTTTCGAAGACGGCGTCGGGATGCAGCAAGTCCCAGAGCGCTGCCCGGTCATGCGACTTCATGTAGCCGTACCAGGACTCGAGGCCGGTCATTCAGGTGCCTCCCTAAAAGGCTCGGGCAAAAAAACGCGAAAACAACCCCATGCACAGTAGCGCGAAGGTTGATTCCATTGGGGTTTTCGGGGCGGTTTTGCCCTCGTTATTGGGTCGCCTCATATGCACATTGACGCATATGCGCCGATGCGCATAAAGTCAAGCCAATTGGTTAAGATCGACAACAGGAGGACCGGGTCATGGCTTTGGGCGACGCAATCCTCGCTTGCCTGACGGAACGTCCAATGACGGGCTACGAGCTCGCCAAGACATTTGATTCCTCGATCGGCTTCTTCTGGAAGGCCGACCACCAGCAGATCTACCGCGAGCTCTCCAAGCTGCGCGACCGCGGCTACATCCAGGGCCGCGAGGTCGTGCAAACCGGCAAACCCAATAAACTGATCTATACGCTGACTCCGGAGGGCCGAACAGCGCTGCGGCACTGGGCCGCGCGGCCAAGCACGCCCCCTTCCATCAAGGACGATCTCCTGGTGCGGTTGCATGCGCTCGACAGCATCGGCCTCGAGCCCATGCGCACCGACCTGATGGCCCGGCTCGAGCACCACCGCGATCGCCACGAGAACTACGAGCGCATCCTGAAGAAGCGCTTCCCGGAAGGGGCGGCGTCCGGCGTGCTCGACCTCGGTAACCTGCTGCTGCTTCAGCTCGGCGCCCGGCACGAGCAGATGGTGGCCGATTTCTGCGAAGAGGCGCTCGAGGCCCTGTCGGCGATGAGCGCAAGCGGCACCGTGGTGCCGCTGGAGGATGGCAAGCGCGAGGGCAAGGGCTGAGGGGCTGGCCAGACGCCATGACGTGCCGTTGCGTATTATTCCGCTGTCATCGCCCGCCTTGTGCGCAATTGCGCACGGGGGCGGGCGATCCAGTATTCCAGAGGCTGCGCGGCTGGAATCGAGAGGCTGCGGGTACTGGATGCCCCGCTTTCGCGGGGCATGACAGCGGTGGGTGTCGCACCCCGCCGCCCAACTTTAAGACACCGTCAACGGGTTCCTTAACCCGTTATTTACCGTAACAGACAAAAGTCGGTTTTCGAGGCAGACGACCCGCGCCAAATCCGATTGTCTTTGCAACCGGCACGCGAGGGAAGACTGGAGGCGCCGGATGGGGCGCCGGAGTCGGAACCGGACAGAGTCATGAATTCGCGCGTATCGTGGAGTGTTGACGGCATCGATCCATCCGTCCGGGAGCGGGCCGAAGCTGCTGCGCGTCGCGCCGGCATGTCACTCAACGATTGGCTGAACTCCACGCTCGGCGAGACCGCCCCGCCAAACTTTCGCGGACTTTACGACCAGCGCCCGCAAGCCCAGAACGTCCCGAGCCAGGTACCGACTCAAGTACCGAGCCAGGAAAGCCGCGAAGTTGCCGACATCCACCAGCGGCTCGACGCAATCACCCAGCAGATCGAGCGGATTTCCAAGCCCGCGCCGCGGCAAGATCCTTCGCGACAAGATACTCCGCGACAAGACGTTTCGCGCGAGCAGGGCGTTGCGCGCCAGCTCAACGACGCGATCTCGCGGCTCGATGCAAGGCTGTCGCAAATCTCAAAGCCGCAGCAGGCTCCGGCACCGCGACAGGCCCCCGTTGAAACGCGCCAGCGCCAGGCTGATGCGGTCGAGCGCGCGGCAGCACAGGTCTATCGCAACTCACCGCCCCTGAGCCCCGCTTCGTTCGACGTCGCGGTGGCCGAGATCACCGCACGGCAGAGCGAGCTCGACGGCTTTACGCCCAGGCAGATGCCGCCGCGCGCCGCGCCGCCGATCGCGCCCGCGGCAGCTCCTTACGCGCCCCCGATGGCGCCGCCCGCGCCTGCCTATGCTCCGCCGCCACCCCAGCCGGGGCCGGATTTCTCTGCGCTCGAGCGCCATCTGCTCAAGATCACGAGCCAGATCGAATCGCTGCAGCGCCCTGACAATACCGAGCAGGCGATCAACACGTTCCGCAGCGAGCTTGCGGAGATCCGCAACGCCATCACCGAGGCGATGCCGCGCCGCGCGATCGAATCGATCGAGAACGAGATCCGCTCGCTGCATCGGCGCATCGACGAGACCCGCTCCAACGGCACCGACGGTCAGGTCCTGTCCGGCATCGAGCACGCGCTGTCCGAGATCAAGCAGGTGCTCCGCACGCTGACGCCGGCCGAGCAGCTCACCGGCTATGACGAGGCGATCCGCAATCTCGGCGCCAAGCTCGATCTGATCCTGCGCGCCAATGACGATCCGTCGACGGTCCGCCAGCTCGAAGGCGCGATCTCGGCGCTGCGTGGCATCGTCTCCAACGTTGCCTCCAACGAAGCGCTGGCACGGCTCTCGGACGACGTGCAGCTGCTGTCGTCCAAGGTCGACCAGGTCACCCGTGCGTCCGGCCAAGGCGACAGTTTTGCGCTGCTGGAACAGCGCATCGCGGCGCTCACCGCCGCTCTGGAAACGCGCGAGCGCCCTCAACCATCCGAGAGCAGCGAGCAGCTCGAAAGCGCGATCCGCGCCCTGTCCGACCGTTTCGATCGCATGCAGGTCGGCAACGACTCGGCTTCGACCTTCGCTCATCTTGAACAGCGGGTCTCGTATCTGCTGGAGCGGCTCGAGGCCGCCTCCGATCCGCGCAACGGAAATTTCAGCCGCGTCGAGGACGGGCTGCACGACATCCTGCGCCACCTGGAGCGGCAGCAGGCGACCTATTCCGCGCTGGCGGAGAGCCGCAACTCCGCGCCGCCCGCCGATTCCGGCATGGTCGATCTCGTCAAGCGCGAGCTCTCCGACATCCGCTTCAGCCAGGCCGAGACCAACCGGACCACCCAGGATTCGCTGGAGGCCGTCCACAACGCCCTTGGCCACGTCGTCGATCGTCTCTCGATGATCGAGGGCGATCTTCGCAATGTGCGCACCGCGCCGCCCGCCCCTGCGGCGCAGCCGATGCCGATGCCGATGGCCGCTCCCATGGCGCCCGCGCCGATGGCGCACGAGCCGCGGCCGCAGCAACAGCAGCACCCGAAATACGATCCGAAGCCCGAGCTGCCCAATCCAGCCGCCGCGCAGGCGGCGCACGCCGCCTTCGCCGCCGCGCCGCGCGAATTCCAAGCCGCCGCGCCGGCGGCGCCGCCGCCGCCGATGCCGATGGCACCGCCGGTTCCGCCACGCGCGATCAGCGAAATCCTGGAGCCGCATACCGCGCCCACGCGCGCCGCGCTTGCGCCCGAACTGCCGCCGGATCATCCGCTCGAGCCGGGCACAAGGCCGGGTGGCCGCGTCGCCACGCCGTCCGAGCGCATCGCTGCGTCCGAAAGCGCAATCAGCGAAATCCCGGCCGCGCCCAAGGAGCCGGTGTCGTCGTCGAGCTTCATCGCTGCCGCGCGCCGCGCAGCGCAAGCCGCCGCCGCGCAGCCACCCGAGAAAACCGGCCGGGCCGCCAAGGCGTCTGCCGGCCGCGCCAAGGACAAGGGCCAGGAAGGCGGGTCGACCATCACCTCGAAGATCCGCTCGCTGCTGGTCGGCGCGAGCGTGGTCGTGATCGTGCTCGGCACCTTCAAGATGGCGATGAACCTGCTCGATGGCAGCAGCTCGTCGCCAGCGCCGCAGGCGATGGAGAATACGTCGAGCGAGCCCGCGCCGCGAGCCCTGCCGTCCATTGAGAACAAGCCCGCCGCGCCAGAGCAGGTCACGCCCTCGATGACCTCGCCGACGCCGATCGGAAAGCAGTCGCAGAACAATGCCGCGCCGGGGTCCGTGACGAGCCCGAGCGGCACCGCTACGGTCGAAATCCCGCAAACCGCGGCGCCAACCCCGCCTGCGGCGTCGAGCGACGTCACCGGCGCGCTGTCGGGCACGAGCCGCGCGAAACTCGCGATGATCCAGGTGCCGCCGAGCGAAAAGCTGCCTGACGGCATCGGTGGCCCCGGCTTGCGCACCGCCGCGATGAAGGGCGATGCGACCGCGGCCTACGAGATCGGCGTGCGCTTTGCCGAGGGCAAGGGCGTGGCCGCGAATTACGACGAAGCCGCCAAATGGTACGACCGTGCGGCGCAGGCCGGCGTCGTGCCCGCAACCTTCCGCCTCGGGACACTCTACGAAAAGGGTCTTGGCGTGAAGAAGGACGCCGACATCGCCCGCCGCTACTACACGCAGGCGGCCGAGCGCGGCAACGCCAAGGCGATGCACAATCTCGCGGTGCTCGACGCCGATGGCGGCGGACGCGGAGCCAATTACAAGAGCGCGGCACTGTGGTTCCGGAAGGCCGCCGACCGCGGCGTCGCCGACAGCCAGTTCAACCTCGGCATCCTCTATGCCCGCGGCATCGGGGTCGAGCAGAACCTCGCCGAGTCCTATAAATGGTTCACGCTCGCCGCCGCCCAGGGCGATGCGGACGCGGCCGGCAAGCGCGACGACGTCGCCAAGCGGCTCGACCCGCAATCGCTCGCCGCCGCCAAGCTCGCGATCCAGACCTTCAGCGCCGAACCGCAGCCCGACGACGCCGTCAATGTTGCGGCCCCGAACGGCGGCTGGGACAGCGCCCCGCAGGCCAACGCGAAGCCTGCGCCGAAGCCGGTTGCCGCCAAGCGCGCGGCCTCGGCTGTGCATTAATCGGTTTAGTACGCTTTCTCCTCTTGTCGTCGCCCGGCTTGACCGGGCGACCCAGTATTCCAGAGGCGTCGGTTGGATACGGAGAAGCTGCGGCGTAGTGGATGCCCCGGTCAAGCCGGGGCATGACGGCGGAGAAGGTGGCGGAATGCTCGGTTCGCTGCGAGCCGTGATCTGATCTCTCTAAGCCCATTCACCACGCCCGAAATTCCTGGTCCCGCCGGCCACCGAATTCCGCTATTGAAGGGCGCGGCAATCGTTCTGCCCTCCTGCGAGCATTCCGCGCAATCGATCCGTCTCGCGGGAAGCGTGGTCTCTCGATGCAGCTCTATCTCCCGATCGCCGATCTTCCGGTCAATGTCTTCCTCGTGCTAGCGATGGGCGCGGCGGTCGGCTTCGTCTCCGGCATGTTCGGGATCGGCGGCGGCTTCCTGATGACGCCGCTTTTGATCTTCATCGGCATCACGCCGGCGGTCGCGGTCGCCTCCGTCGCGAGCCACATCGCCGCCTCGTCCTTTTCCGGCGCGCTCGCCTATTGGCGGCGACGCGCGATCGACCCGGCGCTGGCAAGCGTGCTGTTATGCGGCGGCGTGACCGGGACGGCGCTGGGCGTGTGGACCTTCACGCAGCTGCGTGCGCTCGGCCAGCTCGATCTGATGATCGCACTGTCCTACGTCGTGCTGCTCACCACCGTCGGCAGCCTGATGTTCTCCGAAGGCCTGCGCGCCCTAATGCGGACCCGGCGCGGCGCGGTGCCGCCACGACGCACCCACAACTGGATCCATGGCCTGCCGCTGAAGATGCGGTTCAAGCGTTCCAAGATATACCTCTCGGTCATTCCGGTCGTGATCATCGGCGTCCTGATCGGCTTCATCGGCGCCATCATGGGCATCGGCGGCGGCTTCATCCTGGTGCCGATCATGATCTATCTGCTGCGGGTGCCGACCTCGACGGTGATCGGCACCTCGATGGTCCTGACGCTGGTCACGATGCTGTTTGCGACCCTGCTGCATGCGGTGACCAATCACCTCGTCGACGCGGTGCTGGCGCTGATCCTGATGGTCGGCGGTGTCACCGGCGCGCAGTTCGGCGCACGCGCCGGTCAGAAGATCCGCGGCGAGCAGCTGCGGCTGCTGCTCGGCCTCTTGATCCTCTCGGTCGGCGTTCGCTTCGCCATCGAGCTGGTGATCCGGCCCGAAGACCTCTTCACCATCCGCGAGCTGGGGGTGAACGGATGATGCGCACAGCTCTCGCGGTCCTGCTCGTTCTGCTGCTCGGCTCCGTCGCACGCGCCGAGCGGCTGATCGTGTCGGTCTCCAACCATCGCGTCACGGTGACGCCGAATTATTCCGGCGAGGAGCTGGTGCTGTTCGGCTCGGTCGAGAAGGACGCCTCCACGCCCGCCGATCGCAAGAGCTACGATCTCGTCGTCACCGTGATGGGCCCGCGCGCCGAGATGGTGACGCGGCGCAAGGAGCGCACCTTCGGGATCTGGATCAACACCGACTACCGCCAGTTCCTGGAGGTGCCGAGCTATCTCGCGCTATTTGCCAACCGCTCCTTCGATGTCATCACCTCGCCCGAGATCGCGCGGCGCCAGCAGATCGGGCTTAACAACGTGCTGCTGACCCAGCGTGTCAGCGGCGACTATGCCGATGTGGTGCCGAACGACGTGTTCCGCTCCGCCTTCATCCGCCTGCGCACCCAGCGCGGTCTCTACCGCGAGGATCCGAGCGCGGTGACGTTCCTGACACCGACCCTGTTCCGCACCGGCATTCCACTGCCGGCGGAGGTGCCGATCGGCACCTATGAGGTGGAGATCAAGCTGTTTGCCGACGGCGCGTTCATCGGCAAGACCGAGACCGCGTTCGAGATCGTCAAGGTCGGCTTCGAGCAGTTCGTCGCGACCACGGCGCGGCAGAACGGCCTGATCTACGGGCTGGTTACGGCGGCGATGGCGCTGATGACGGGATGGATGGCCTCGATCGTGTTTCGGAAGGATTGAGGAGACTACGCTCTCTCCTCTCGTCGTCGCCCGGCTCGACCGGGCGACCCAGTATTCCAGAGGCCTGCGTTAGGCGACTCGCTCTCACAATTACCGCCGCGGCGTACTGGATGCCCGGTCAAGCCGGGGCATGACAGTCGGGGCTACGGCGCCTGCACCACCGTCGGCACGCCGGGCTCGAGCAATCGCAGCCGCGTCCCGAAGCCGAGCACGTCGAAGGTCTTGCGCAGATCCTCGCTGTTCTGGCGGAAATGCGCCCAACCCTCCGTATGAACCGGCACGATCATCGCATCGGGGAAGGCGCGCGCGGTCTCGATGGTGTCGTTGGTGTCCATGGTCAGATGGAACGGCCCGCGCGTTTGCGCGGCGCCGGCGAAAGGCATCACCACGCCGCATTTGAAACGGCGCGCGACCTCGGCGACGCCGTCGAACCAGGTGGTGTCGCCGCTGATGTAGACCGATGTGGTGTCGGTCCGGCTCGACGACACCACGAAGCCGATGACGTCGCCTGACAGCGGCTCGATGCCGGCCGGCCCGTGACGCGCCGGGGTCGCAGTAATCGTCAGCGAGTTGCCGTCACGATCTTTCAGATGCGCCGTGCCCCACGGCGCCAAACCTTCGACATGCCCGCCGAGGCGCAGCGCGCCGGCCTCGGTGGTCAGCACGCGCTTCACATGTTTGAGAAAGTCGCGGCCGGAATTGTCGAGATTGTCCGAATGCTGGTCGTGGCTGAGCAGCACGGCATCGATCGGGCCGATCGCATCGGCCTTGAGCGCAGGGCCGATCGTCTTCTCCAGCTTCACATGCGGCAGCTGATAGGCGGTGTGCGCGTCATCGAAGGTCGGATCGGTGAGCAAACGGAAGCCATCGATCTCGATCAGCGCAGTGGGACCGCCGATCAGGGTGATGGAAATGGGCATGATGGACTCCTCTTACGAGACGGATTTGGCGGGCCGCGTCACCAGGTAGATGCCGAGTGCGACCGGAATGATTCCGAGCAGATCGCGCGCCTCCACATGCTCGCCGAGCACGAGATACGCAAACAGCATGCCGAGCGGCGGCATCAGGAAATGATAGGCACTGGCAGCCGTCGCGCCACACACTTTCAAGAGATGAAACCAGAGCCAGTACGCCAGGATCGAGCCGCCGAGCACGAGGAAGGCGAAGGCGCCGATCAGGCCCGGCGTGAAGTCGATGGCATGAACGTCGGCGAAGGTGAGCGCCACCGGCGTCAGCACGATGCCGGCGGCAAGATTCTGCACGCCATTGCCGACCCACAGCGAGCCCTTCGGCGCGAGCAGCTTGAACAAAATGGTGCCGGCAACGAGAGAGGCGAGCGAGGCCAGCGTGAACACGATGCCGTGCAGCGAGTCGGTGCCGACCGACAGGCGGTGCCAGACGATCAAGGTCACGCCGGTGATGCCGAGCAGGAGGCCGCTCGCCTTGCGCCAGGTCATGCCTTCGCCGAGCAGCAGCGCGGCGAGGCCCGCCGTGAACACCGGATTGGCCGACACGATCAGGCCGCCGAGGCCGGCGGAGACCGATTGCAGCCCGGTGTAGCCGAGGCCGAGATAGAGCGCGTTGTTGGCGACGCCGAGCACGGCAAAGATCGCGGCATCGCGCCAGGACAGCGACCAGTCGTCGCCGCGGACCAGCGTGGTACCGAGGATCAAGATGCCGGCGAGCGAGAAGCGCGCGGCGAGCAGGATCAGCGGCGGGCAATGGGTCACGCCGATCTTGCCGGCGACGAAGGCGTAGCTCCAGAGCAGGCAGAACAGGCCGATGGCCAGCGGCAGCGTGTTGAAGCGGCTGCGCGGAACGGCAAGCGAAGGGGCGAGCGACATGAGGGGCATTCTCCTGAGCCCTCGATCTAGGGAGCCGGCTTGTCATTTGGAAATTAAATGATTAACTTCCAGCCAGTGGATTTTCGAATGGAGGCAGCCATGCTCGATCTGGAGCTCCTGCGCAGCTTCGTGTCGGTGGTCGATGCCGGCGGCTTCACCCGCGCCGGCGAGCGCGTCCATCGGACGCAATCGACCGTCAGCCAGCAGATCAAGCGGCTGGAGGAGGATGTCGGCCAGGTTCTGCTGCATCGTGACGGGAAGGACGTGCGTCCAACCGAAGCCGGCGAACGATTGCTGTCCTATGCGCGGCGGCTGTTGTCGCTTGCGGAAGAGGCGCGCGACGTGCTGCGCCAGCCTGACGGCGAAGGCGCGATCCGGCTCGGCATCCCCGAGGATTTCGCGGCGTATCGGCTGGCGAAGCTGCTTGGCGCCTTCTCGCGCTCGCATCCGGGCCTACGGCTCGATGTGCGCGCCGACCAGAGCAAGAATCTCGCCCGCGACCTCGATCGCGGCGAGCTCGATCTCGCGCTGTTCAAGCGCTCGGCCGGTGAGAAAGGCGCGATTGCGGTGTGGCCGGAGCAGGTGCATTGGGTGACCAGCAAGAGCCATCCGATCCACGCCGATGTCGCCTCCGTGCCGCTGATCGGCTTTCCGCTCGGCTGCCTCTACCGCGCCGGCGCCATCCATGCACTGGAAAGCGCGGGCCGCATTTGGCACATGTCCTATACGTCATCGAGCCTCGCCGGCATCCAGGCCGCGGTCGCGGCCGGCATGGGCTTGAGCATCCTGTCGGAGATGGCGATCCAGTCCGACCACCGCGTGCTGAGCGCGAAGGACGGCTTTGCGCCGATCAACCGAACCGAAGTGGCGCTGATGGCCGCGCCGGGCGCAAGTCCCGCGACGTTGCGGCTGGCAGATCGGCTGGCGGAGTTCTGCGACGACGTGCAGGCGAATGCGGCTTAGCTGCACCGTGACGCGGCGATCGCGTGGACGCGGCGGTCGCCGAGCAGGTGCGCGACAAAGCCGTTCATTGGAAAGATCTTTGCAAACGCCACATCGCGGATGCTGAGGCCGCCGGCATAGGCGCCGAAGGCGGGCATCACGGCACGCTCGCCGTCACAGGCGAAACAGCGGCGCTCCATCGAGCGGCCGCGCGCGGAGACACGCGCCTTGGGATGCAGATGGCCGGCGATCTCGCCGCTCGCGCCCGTCGGCTCGTGGCGGAAGGTGATCGGACCGATCGCAACTTCGTCGGCGACGGTGCCGCCGAGATCACGCGGCAGCGCCGGATCGTGATTGCCTGAGATCCAGATCCAGTCGCGGCCAGCCTGCAAGGCGGCGACCGCGTCGCGATCCTCCGCCGACAGCCGTCCATGCGCCGTGCGATCGTGAAAACTGTCGCCGAGCGCGATGACGATTCGGGGATCATGGCGGGAGATGACAGCAGCGAGACGACTGAGCGTCGCGATGGTGTCGTAAGGCGGCAACAGCACGCCGCGCATGGCGAAGCTGGAACCTTTTTCCAGATGCAGGTCGGAGACGACGAGCAGGCGCTGCTCTTCCCAGAATAGCGCGCCGGAGAGATCGGCCGCGAAGGTCACGCTGCTGATGCTGACATTCGAAACGCGCATGTCCTCGATATCCCCTGAAACCAGCGCGCCTGCCCCCACGTCAAAACCTGCTGTTATCCCATCGCCTCTTTGACGAGCTCGTCGGCGGCCTCCGTCAGGAGCTCGTCTCCAGCTTCGCCATAGACTGACTCGCGGCCGATTTCCAGCATCACGGGGACGGCGAGCGGGGAGACGTGGTCGAGTTCCCGATGCGTGATGCGGCCCCGGATGCGGGTGAGCATGTCGCTGAGGCGGCGCAGATCGAGCAGGCCAGTGGCGGCATCGGCGCGGGCGGCGCGCAACAGCACGTGATCGGCCTGGTGCTTGCGCAGGACGTCGTAAACGAGATCGGTCGAGAACAGCACCTGACGGCGGCTCTTCTCCTCACCGGTGTGCCGCCGCGCAATCAGGCCGGAGATGATCGCGCAATTGCGGAACGTGCGCTTCATCAGCGCGGATTCGGCAAGCCACGCTTCGAGGTCGTCGCCGAGCATGTCGGGATCGAACAGCGCGTCGAGGTCGATCCTGCCGTCCCGGATCATGGAGGACATGTCGCCGAGCGCCCAGACCGCGATCGCATATTCGTTGGCGACGAAACCGAGCGGCCGGGCGCGGGCGCGCTCCAGCCGGCGCGTCAAGAGCATGCCGAGCGTCTGATGCGCGAGACGGCCTTCGAAGGGATAGCAGACGATGTAATGCTTGTTGGCGCGGGGAAAACTCTCGACCAGCAGCTCGCGCACCGCCGGCACGCGCGAGACGTCCTTTTGCAGCGACAGCCAGTCGCGCACCTGCTCCGGCAAGGCGCCCCACGCGCGCCCGTCATCGAGCAGGCGGCGAACCCGTTCGGCAAGATAGGTCGAGAGCGGAAACTTGCCGCCCATATAGGACGGCACTTTCGGGTCCTTGTCGTTGGCGCGCGAGACATAGACCTGGTCTTCGACCAGGGTTTCGTAGCGCACCACCTCGCCTGAGAACACGAAGGTGTCGCCCGGGCTGAGACCCTCGATGAAGGCTTCCTCGATCTCGCCGAGCAGCCTGCCGCCGCGCGCGATCACGCCGGTCGACCCGCCTGCTTTTCCTTGACCTCCGCCGCGCGAGCGCACCAGCCGCACCTTGAGCATGTCGTCCTCGACGATGGTGCCGACATTCATCCGGTAGCTCTGCCGCACCCTGGGATTGGCGACGCGCCAGCGTCCCTCCTTGTCCTGCTTGATACGCGCGAAACGCTCATAGGTCTTCAGCGCGTAGCCGCCGGAGGCGACGAAATCGACCACGTCGTCGAAGTCCTGCCGCGTGAGATCGGCGTAGGGCGCGGCGGTGCGCACCTCACCGTAAAGCTCGTCGGAGAAAAACGGCTCGCCGCAGGCGCAGCCGAGCACGTGCTGGGCCAGCACATCGAGCGCACCCAGGCGCAGCGGCGGCGTGTCCTGCGCATTCTCCGCGATGGCGTCGATCGCGACGCGGCACTCCAGCACCTCGAATCGGTTCGCGGGCACCAGCACCGCGCGCGAGGCTTCGTCGAGCCGGTGGTTGGCGCGGCCGATGCGCTGCATCAGGCGCGAGGAGCCCTTGGGCGCGCCGATATTGACGACGAGATCGACGTCGCCCCAGTCGACGCCGAGATCGAGCGAGGAGGTACAGACCACGCCGCGCAATCTGCCCGCTGACATGGCGTCCTCGACCTTGCGGCGCTGGGCGACGTTGAGCGAGCCGTGATGCAGCGCGATGGCAAGATTGTCGTCGTTCATGCTCCAGAGGTTCTGGAACAGCATCTCGGCCTGGCTGCGGGTATTGACGAAGACCAGCGTGGTCTTGTTCGCCTTGATCAGCTCGTAGATCTCGGGAAGCGCATGGCGCGCGCTGTGGCCGGCCCAGGGCAGGCGTTCGCGCGTGTCCATCATCTCGACCAGCGGCGGTGCGGCGCCGCCGGCAAGGACGATGTCGGCCGCCGCTTCCTTGCCGCCGGGCTGCGGCACCAGGAAGCGCGCCAGCGATTCAGGCTCGGCCACGGTCGCCGACAGGCCGATGGCGCGCATCTGCGGCGCCAATCGCCACAGCCGCGCGAGCCCAAGGGAGAGCAGATCACCGCGCTTGGACGTCACCAGCGCATGCAGCTCGTCGAGCACGATGCGCTTCAAGGAGGAAAACAGAAACGGCGCATCATCGGAGGACAGCAGCAGCGCAAGCTGCTCCGGCGTCGTCAGCAAAATGTCCGGCGGATAGCGCCGCTGCCGCTGCCGCCGCGACGTTGGGGTGTCGCCGGTGCGGGTCTCGATTTTGATCGGCAGCGCCATCTCGGCGACGGGACGCTCGAGGTTGCGCGCGATATCGACCGCGAGCGCCTTGAGCGGCGAGATGTAGAGCGTGTGCAGGCCGCCGGTGCGTTGCAGACTGCGGCCGGTGGAGATCACCGATTTCGCCGAAGCTTTGGGCGCGGAGCTCAGCTCCAGCAGCGTCGGCAGGAATCCCGCCAGCGTCTTGCCGGCGCCGGTGGGCGCGATCAGCAATGCGGATCGGTCCTCGCGCGCCTTTTCCAGCAGCGCCAATTGATGCGCGCGCGGCGACCAGCCGCGGGCCGCGAACCACGCCTTGAAGCGGTCGGGCAACAGCGCGGCAGGCTCGGCCGGGATTTTGCGGATGCGGGGCGGCACGGCATCACAGGTAAGCCGTGGGGACGGGTTCGTCGAGGGGGTGGGCAGGACGCGCCGACAGGCGTCATGGCCGGGCTTGTCCCGGGCATGACGAGCGTGAAGCTACCGCCCATTCAACGCTCCACGCATTCGCGGAGAGCCCCTACTCCGACATCGGCTTGTCGGAGATGTCCCAGTCCTTGCCGGTGAAGGTGGAGATGAAGAGCGTCTTCATCGGCGTGTAATCGTCAGGCGTGTAGTCGTAGGTGACGCCGTCGAGGAAATAAGGCGAGTGGAAGCCTTTGAGGTTGGAAGCCTGCTTCAGCACGTTGGCGCGGGTGAGCTCGTCGCCGCAGCGGCGCAGGATCTCGCCCATGGTGACGGCCTGGCCGTAGCCGGCGAAGGCGATGGTGTTGTCTTGATCGATCGCCGGCGTGTACTTCTTGCGCAGCTCCTCGAACGCCATGACGTCGGGGTCCTTCTCCCATTTGGGCAGGCCGACTTCCTTGTTGTAGCGGATGGCGACGATGCCGGCGGCGTTCTCGAGGCCCGCGGCATTGAGGATGGAGCGGCCGGTCGAGCCGGCCGACAGCAGCTGCAGCGGCTTCCAGCCGAGCTCGGCCACCTTCCGGATCGACTGCGACGAGGCCTTGCCGGTGGAGATGTTGTAGAAGACGTCCGCACCCGACTTCGAGAGGTTGATGAGCTGGGAATCGACCGTCGGATCGGTCAGATCGTAGGTCTGCTCCATGATCACCTTGGCGGTACCGCCGGCGTCTTCCAGAACCTTCTTGAAGGGGCCGAGGAAATCGCGGCCGAAATCGTCGTTCTGGTAGAGGATGCCGACCTTCGCGTTCGGCTTCACGCTGACGACGTGCCGGGCCAGGATGCGCGCCTCGGTCGGATAGAGCGGCAGGCCCGCCATCGTCCATTTGAACTCTTTCGGATTATTCCACTTCGACGCGCCGGTGTTGAGCAGCAGCTGCGGCACGCCCTTCGAGTTGAGGTATTTGTGCACGGCGGTCTGCGGCGCGGTGCCGAGCGAGCCGTAGAGCGCGAGCACCTCCTCCTGCTCGACCAGGCGCCGCGTCGCCTCGACGCATTTCGGCGCGCTGTAGGCATCATCCATGGTGAGGAATTTGACCTTACGTCCGTTGATGCCGCCCTTTTCGTTCAGCATCTGGAAATAGGCCTCGCCGACGCGACCGAGCACGCCGTAGAGCGAGCCGGGGCCGGAATGCGGCACGGTCTGCCCGATCTTGATCTCGGTGTCGCTGGCGCCGGAATCGTATTTCTTCTCCGCGGCCCAGACTGAGGGCGCGGGCAAGGTGGAGGCCGCGATGGTCGCGAGCGCGGCGGCGCTGAAATCGCGCCGCGATGGATTCCTGGTCATTGTTTGTTTCTCCCTGGTGCGCGCATTGTGCTGGCATCGCCGCACGGCTCGCAAGTGGGAAGTCGCGGCTTTGCGACGCAATGACGCTTAAAGCGCCGCTTATAGCGCCTAAACTCAAGTTTTCTCGGCGACCACGACGAGGCCGCCCACCGGTTCGTTGTTCTCGGTGCGTGGCGAGGCCTGCTCCAATGTGAGGAGCTTGAGGCCGGCCTTCGCCATCGCATCGCGCACATATTCCGCCGAATGGGCATAGCGCAGGCCTTCGCCGAGAACGATGCCGCTGCCGTCATGGGTCTCCAGCGTGAACGCAAGCACGCCGCCGGGCGCGAGCACGCGCCTGGCTTCGCCGAGCACCGGTGCGAGATCGGGGAGATAGACGAACGCATCGGCAGCGACGACGAGGTTTGCGCTCGCCTCGCTCCTGCTGCGCAGGCCTTCGATCATGTCGGCGACTTCGAGCTCGGCATAGAGGCCGGTGGCTCGCGCCTCCTTGACCATGCCGGGCGACAGATCGATGCCGATGAACTGGTCGACCTGTTTGGCGAAGGCGGCGGCCGCGAGCCCCGTACCGCAGCCGAGATCGATGGCGCGCTTGAACAGGGCGGGCTTCTTCGCGGCGACGCGGGCAGCCACCACCGCCTTGAAGATCAGCGACGGCGCGCGATAGCCGAGATCGTTGATCAGCACGTGCTCGAAGCGCGGGGCGTATTGATCGAACAAGGCCTGCACATAGGCCTTGGGCATCTCGGACAATTGCGCATCGCCGAGGCGTATCAGATGCAGATGAGCGCCATGCTGATCGCTCGGGTCGGACTCGCGCGATTTGCGAAAGGCCGCAATGGCCTTGTCGCGCTCGCCGAGTTGCGCGCGGATTTCGCCGAGCGTGAACCAGGCCGAGGTGAAATTCGGCGCAATCTCGATGGTCTGCTCCAGCAGGTCGGCGGCGGCCGCCAGATCGCCCTTGAGCTGGAGGTCGCGCGCGAACTCGAAGCGGCGGTCGGCCATGAGATCGCCGGAGGTCAGGAACAAGCGCAGGGGCATTGTGGGAACCAGGGAACGAAGCGGTGATGACTCGAAGATGCGGGGTCGCGACCTATATAACAGGCATGCGTCCGCAAGACATCCTGCTGCCAGTTGCCGCCGGCCTATGCTGTAAGCCGGGCGGCTTCCATATCGACCCCGTCCGGCCGGTCGAGCGGGCCGTGATCACCCACGGCCATTCCGACCATGCCCGCGCCGGCCACGGCGCGGTGCTGGCGACGCAGGAAACGCTGGACATGATGCGGCTGCGCTATGGCGAGAATTTTGCCGGCTCCACCCAAGCAATCCACTATGGCGAGGAGATCCGGCTCGGCGACGTCAGCGCGAAGTTTCACCCGGCCGGCCATGTGCTCGGTTCGGCGCAGGTCGCGGTCACCTGCAAGGACACCTGCATCGTCGCCTCCGGCGACTACAAGGATGCGCCCGACCCGACCTGCACGCCGTTCGAGCTCGTACGCTGCGACGTCTTCATCACCGAGGCAACGTTCGGCCTGCCGGTGTTTCGCCATGGCGATGCGGCCGACGAGGTCAAGAAGCTGCTGGCGTCGGTGGCGCTATTTCCGGAGCGCGCGCATCTCGTCGGCGCCTATTCGCTTGGCAAGGCGCAGCGCGTGATCGCTCTGCTGCGCCAAGCGGGTTACGACGCGCCGATCTATCTGCATGGCGCGATGGAGAAGATCACGCATTACTATCAGAGCCGCGGAATCGAGCTCGGCGAGTTGCGGCCGGCGAAGGGCGTCAAGAAGGCGGCGCTCGCCGGCACCATCACGCTGGCGCCGCCCTCTGCAACATCCGATCTCTGGACCCGCCGGTTTCCCGATCCCGTCACGGCATTCGCCTCTGGCTGGATGCGGGTGCGCGCCCGCGCGCGGCAACGCGGCATCGAGCTGCCGCTGGTGATCTCGGATCACGCCGATTGGGACGGCCTCACCGCCACGATCGCCGCGACCGGTGCCGGCGAGATCTGGGTTACCCATGGCCAGGAAGACGCGCTGGTGCATTGGTGCCAAAGCAAGGGTTTGCGGTCGCGGCCGCTCGATCTCGTCGGCTATGGCGACGAGGAGGAGACCGAGACGCCGCTCGCTGACGAGGCCGAAGCATGAACCGCTTCGCCGAACTTCTCGACCGCCTCGCCTACGAACCCGGCCGCAACAACAAGCTGCGGCTGATCACGAGTTATTTTCGCGAGGTCGCCGATCCCGATCGCGGCTACGCGCTGGCCGCGCTGACCGGTGCGCTGAGTTTCAAGCACGCAAAACCTTCTCTGCTGCGCGATCTTATCGCCCAGCGAACTGACCCGGTCTTGTTCGGCCTATCCTGGGACTATGTAGGCGATCTCTCCGAGACAATCGCGCTGATGTGGCCGAAGGCCGTGGGTGTCCACAACAACCCACCTCCCCCAACCCTCACCGAGGTCGTCACCACCCTGCGCACCCTCGGCAAGACCGAGCTGCCGAAGCAGCTCGAGCGCTGGCTCGACGAATTGGATGAGACCGGCCGCTGGGCGCTGTTGAAGCTCGTCACCGGCGCGTTGCGCATCGGCATCTCCGCGCGCCTGGCAAAGACCGCGGCCGCCGCGCTCGGCGACAAGGACCCGCATGAGGTCGAGCTGATCTGGCCCGGTCTCGCGCCGCCTTATCTCGACCTGTTCGCCTGGCTGGAAGGCCGCGGCGACAAGCCAGTCAATCGCGATCCCGCGCCGTTCCGTCCTGTCATGCTGGCGCATGCGATCGAGGACACCGATTTCGCTGCACTCAATCCCGCCGACTACATCGCCGAATGGAAATGGGACGGCATCCGCGTGCAGGCGGTGGCCGGCCGCGACGAGCACGGCCACATCACCGCTCGGCTCTATTCGCGCACCGGCGAGGACATCACCGGGAGCTTTCCGGACCTCGTGCCGTCGCTGCGGCTGCCCGGCGCCATCGACGGCGAGCTTCTGATCCTGCGCGAAGGGCGCGTGCAAAGTTTCAATGTTCTGCAGCAGCGGCTCAACCGCAAGGTCGTGTCTCCGAAGCTGATCAAGGAATTTCCGATTCATCTGCGCGCCTACGATCTGCTCGGCGACGACGAGAACGATTTGCGCGAGCTGCCTTTCGCGGAGCGGCGCGAACGGCTGGAGACCTTCATCGGCAAGCTCGACGATCCCCGCATCAATCTGTCGCCCACCGTCGCCTTCGCAAGCTGGGAGGCGCTGACCGCAGCACGCGCCGATCCCGCCAGCGCTGGTGCGGGCGAGGACGCGGACGCCGTCGAAGGCGTGATGCTGAAGCGGCGCGACGCACCCTATCTGCCGGGGCGGCCGAAGGGACAATGGTGGAAATGGAAGCGCGATCCGCACATCATCGACGCCGTGCTGATGTATGCGCAGCGCGGCCACGGCAAGCGCTCGTCCTACTATTCCGACTACACCTTCGGCGTTTGGACCGCAGGGCCGGGCAGTGACGAACTGGTGCCGGTCGGAAAAGCCTATTTCGGCTTCACGGACGAGGAACTGCTCCAGATCGACCGCTTCGTGCGTCGCAATACCACCGAAAAATTCGGCCCCGTCCGCCACGTCGTGCACGAGCCAGACAAGGGGCTGGTGCTGGAGGTCGCCTTCGAGGGGCTGCAGCGCTCACCACGGCACAAATCCGGCGTCGCGATGCGCTTTCCCCGCATCAGCCGGCTGCGCTGGGACAAGCCGCCGCGGGAGGCCGACCGGCTGGAAACGCTGGAAAAGATGCTGAAAGCGGAGGCGGCCGAGGTTGAGGCTTAAGAAGCCCCGGGCGTGTGCTTGCCCGAATTAAAATCCCGTAAGCCGATTGACGCCCCCTCACAGGTTCCCCATGTCCCCGCCTTGCCCTATGATAGGTCGAATCCCCTGAGGAGTTTGAGATGGCCCACGACGTCAGAGATTTGCCGGCCGGCCGCAGTGACGGCCTGCACCGCTTTCTCGGCGGCTCGCCGCTGGCGGTCGCGTTTCGCCTGGTGCTGCTCTCGATCCTCGTCGGCGTCGTGCTGGCGGCGATCGGCTTCGACCCCTGGAATATCATCTTAAGCATTCGTCTTCTGTTCCAGCGTTTGTGGGATCTCGGCTTCGATACCGTGAACTGGCTGTGGCGCTACTTCCTGCTCGGCGCTGTCATCGTGATTCCGATCTGGCTGCTGATGCGCGTTTTCGGCGCGCCACGCAGGTAAAGGATTTGGAGCTGGCGGCCGATGCAATTGCGCTTTGTCGGCTGCGGCGACGCCTTCGGATCCGGCGGCAGGCTCAATACCTGCTTCCACGTCTCGGGGCGCGAAGCCAACTTCCTGATCGATTGCGGCGCGTCGGCTTTGCCGGCACTGAAGCGGCTGGAGATCGACCGCAATGAGATCGATCTCATCCTGATCACGCATTTCCACGGCGACCATTTTGCCGGGCTGCCGTTTGTCCTGCTCGACGCACAATTCTCGCGGCGGACGCGGCCGCTCACGATCGCCGGCCCCAAAGGCATCGAGACGCGGCTGCGTGAGGTGATGGAGGCTCTGTTCGAGCACTCCTCGAAGACGAAACAGCGCTTCGAGCTGTCCGTCGTCGAGCTCGCGCCCGAGCAGAGCCAAAGCTTCGGCGCGGTGACGGTGACGCCCTATCCCGTCGTGCACGGCGAATCCGGTGGACCGTTCCTCGCTTATCGCGTCGAAGCCGAGGGTCGCACGCTGGCCTACAGCGCCGATACCGAATGGACGGAGACGCTCATTCCGCTGGCGCATGGCGCCGACCTTTTCATCGCCGAAGCCTATATGTACGAGAAGGTGGTCAAGAATCACCTCAGCCTGACGACCTTGGAACAGCACCTTCCCGAAATCGGCGCAAAACGCCTCGTGCTCACCCATATGAGCGAAGACGTGCTGTCGCGCCTCGACGACATCGCCCATCTCGCCGCCGAAGACGGCATGGTGCTCGTGTTCTGACATGCACGCACCCGTTCACTTGAAGATCGGTTCCCGTCAGGTCTTCGCCATCGCAGGCCCGGCGATGGTCGCCAACCTCACCACGCCACTGATCGGCGTGGTCTCGACCACCGCGATCGGACGGCTGGACGACGCCGCGCTGCTCGGCGGCGTCGCCATCGCGTCCGTCATCTTCGATTGCCTGTTCTGGCTGTTCGGTTTCCTGCGCATGAGCACGCTCGCCTTCACGGCGCAGGCGCTCGGCGCCGGCGAGACGCGCGAGCTGACCGCGATCCTGGTGCGCGGCTTCATCGTCGCCGGCTTGATCGGCGTAGCACTGATCGCGCTGCAACTGCCGCTGGCCACCGTGCTGTTCGACCTGATGGGCGGCAGCGAAGGCGTCACGCGCGCGGCGAAAACCTACTTCGTGATCCGGATCTGGTCGGCGCCGCTGGCGCTCGTCAATTATGTTATCCTGGGCTGGCTGGTCGGCCAGGGTCGCGCCAACCCGGCGCTCGCGCTCCAAATCGTCATCAATCTCGTCAACGCGGCGGCGACGATCCTGCTGGTGCTGGTCTACGACACCGGCATCGCAGGTGCTGCGATCGCAGCGCTGCTGTCTGAAGCGGCCGGATTCGGCCTCGGCATGATCGTCTGCCGCCGCTATGCGGACGGTGGGTTCGCGGTGCCGTACGCAGAGCTGTTCGACCGGGCCAAGCTGATGCGGCTGCTGGCCGTGAATTCCGACATCCTGATCCGTACCGCGGCGCTGATCGCCGTGTTCTTGTTCTTCACCGCCAAGGGCGCGCGGGCCGGCGACGTCACGCTGGCCGCGAATTCCGTGCTCAACAATTTTCTGCTGGTCAGCGCCTTCTTTCTCGATGGTCTAGCGAACGCAGCCCAGCAGCTTTGCGGCCGTACGCTCGGCGCACGCGACGCCAGGGGATTTGCTGATTCGACCCGGCTGGTGCTGCTATGGGGGCTCGGCTTCGCGCTGGTCGTGTCCGCGCTATTCGCGGTATTCGGGCCGAACTTAATCGATTTCATGACGGCGAGCGAAAGCGTCCGTCGCGGCGCGCGGGAATTCCTGCCGTTCGTCGTGCTCGCGCCGATTCCCGGCGTGTTCGCCTTCGGCTTCGACGGCATCTATATCGGCGCGACCTGGGCGCGTGAGATGCGCAATCTGATGCTGGCCTCGCTCGCGATCTTCCTCGCCACATGGTGGGCGCTGCAATCGTTCGGCAATGCCGGGCTGTGGAGCGCGCTGATCGCCTCCTACGTCTCGCGCGGCGGCTTGCAGGCCGCGCGCTATCCGGCGCTGTACAGGAAGACGTTTTCGAGGTCGTAGCTCTCGTGTCCCGGACACGCTGCAGGGTGAAACGCTGCTGCGCGGAGCCGGGACCCAGAATGCCGCGAGCGTGGGCCCCGGTTCAGCAGTGCATCACTAACGTGCTGCGCTGCGCTCGGGGCACGAGACCGCCTACATCCCCGGCCAGTCTTCCGCCGTCAGCGTGGCGGCGTCGGAGCCGACGATCTCGGAGAGAGAATCCCGCCCCGTCCGCAATAGGGTCGAGGCGAGGTCACGCTTGATCTCGTCGACGATGCCGAGGCCCTTGTAGACCAGCGACGAATAGAGCTGGATCAGGCTCGCGCCGGCGCGGATCTTCGTCAGCGCGGCGCCGCCCGAGTCCACCCCCCCGACACCGATCAGGGGGAATGCGCCCTCGACGCGCACATAGGTCTCCGCGACCATCCGCGTCGACAGCCGGAACAGCGGCCGGCCGGACAGGCCGCCCTGCTCCTTGGCGCGCATCTCCTCGCGCAGCGTACTCGGCCGCGCGATCGTGGTGTTCGATACGATCATGCCATCGACCCGGCGCGAGCGCGCAACCTGCACGACGTCGTCGAGCTGGGCGAGGCTCAAATCCGGCGCGATCTTGAGCAGCACCGGCGTGTCGCCGGCGCTCTCGCGCACCCGCTGGCGCGCGTCGATCACCCTGGCGAGGAGATCGTCGAGCAGCGCGCCTTCCTGCAGATTGCGCAGGCCCGGCGTGTTCGGCGAGGAGACGTTGACGGTGAAATAGCTCGCGACCGGCGCAAAGGTCTCGATCAGCTTGACGTAATCGTTGACCCGATCGGGCGAATCCTTGTTGGCGCCGACATTGACGCCGACGATGCCGCCGTGCTGCGCGCGCGCCGCAAGCCGGCGCAGGGCTGTCTCCGCACCGTCATTGTTGAAGCCCATGCGGTTGATCACGGCCTCGTCGCGCTCCAGACGAAATAGCCGCGGTCGCGGATTGCCGCTTTGCGGCTTCGGCGTCACCGAGCCGATCTCGACGAAGCCGAAGCCGAGCCGCAGCAGCGCATCCGGCACTTCGGCGCTCTTGTCGAAGCCTGCGGCCATGCCGATCGGATTGGGGAAGTTGAGCCCGAACGCACGCACCGCAAGCTTGGGATCGTCAGCGTGCGGCTTGCCCGGCGGCAGGAAGCGCAGGCCCTGGATCGCGAGGCGATGCGCATCCTCCGGATCGAGCCAACGCAACACCGGCAGCGAGAGAGCGTCGAAAGCGCGGATCACGGGGCAAGCTCCGGAACATCGTGGCCGCCGTCGGAGCGCGTGTTGAGGTTCATCACAGCCATCACCGCGCCGAGATCGAGCTCGCCATAGAGATGCGGAAACAGCTCCTCATTGCGCGAGCGCTCCCAGCGCAACGCGCTGCCGAGCGCATCGCCGTCGACCTCGACCAGGAACAGCGCGCGCTGCCCGACATAATGCTTCTGCAGGGTCTCGGGAACCTGGGCGGCGGTCGAGAAATGGATGAATCCATCGCGCGAATCGTCCGCGCTGCCGCGATAAACGCCCTGCCGTTCCGCCTCGCGCCAGGCCGAGGCCGGACAGATTTTGTAGATCTTGACCACCGCTTACGCAGCCCTGTTTGCCCGGGGAGACAGCTCTTTGAGTCTCCTGGGGATTTTCGTCTCTCGTGGGTCGTTAAATCCCGGGCGGGACCGTAAAGGCCACCCCTGCCGAACTCAAGACTTAGACGCCGCCTCTTGCACCGAAAACGGAAAACCGATTGATTTGAGGATAGTTTTCCTGAGTTGCGACGGGCTGGACCTTCCATGGTCAGGCAGGCCAAAGCGCAGAGGATGCTCACCCACGACCAGATCTGGGGCGCGCTGGATCGGCTGGCGGCGCGTGCCGGCCTGTCGCCGTCCGGCCTCGCCAAGCGCGCCGGGCTCGATCCCACCACCTTCAACAAGTCTAAGCGCGTTACCTCCGACGGCCGCGAGCGCTGGCCCTCGACCGAATCGATCGCGAAAGCGCTAGCGGCGGCAGATTCGTCGATCGACATTTTTGCCAGGCTGGTCGGCGACGAGACAGGCGGCGGCCGTTCGGTGCCGCTGCTCGGCTTCGCGCTGGCGGGCGCGAGCGGCGCCTTCGACGAGTCCGGCTTTCCCGTCGGCAAGGGCTGGACCGAATTTGCCCTTCCCGCCTTCGAGGGCAACCATAGCTTCGCGCTGCAGATGTCCGGCGAAGCGCTTGCGCCCGCCTATCGCGACGGCGACATCATCCTGGTCGCGCCCGGCGCGCCGATCCACAAAGGCGATCGCGTGGTGGTGAAGACCAACGCGGGCGAGCTGACGGTGGCGACGCTGAAGCGCCGCACCGCAAAGGCTCTGGATTTGCAGCCGCTCGATGCGACGCAGGCCGAACGCAGGATGGCGGCGAGCGAGGTGGTGTGGATCGCGCGGATCGTGTGGGCAAGCCAGTGAGGCCTCGGTGTCGTCCTGGCGAAAGCCAGGACCCATTACCCCGGGAGAAGTTGTGGCACCAATTGGCCACTCCGAGTCTCCGTAACCACATCCGGCGGTGGCTATGGGTCCTGGCTTTCGCCAGGACGAATCGGGGAGATAGGTCGCGCCTACAACTCAGTTCCGTAGCTCTCACGCACTCCGCGCCAGCGCGCCGTCGATCATGTTGACCGCGTTCTGCACGCCATACACCGCGACAAAGGAGCCGAAGCGCGGGCCCTTTTCCTGGCCGAGCAGCACCTGGTAGAGCATGTTGAACCAGTCGAGCGTCACGCCCGGACGGCCGTCCTTGCCCTTCTTGACCTGGTCGAGGAACGGCTCGCGGCGGCCGATCTCGTAGACGACGTTCTGGATGTCCTCGGCCGAGGCGTCCTGCGGAAGCTGCGATAATGCATCCCGCAAATCCTGCAGCGCCGCGCGCTCGGTCTCGGTCGGTTCGCGGAACGTCTTCGTCGGCGCGACGAAGTCGCGATAATAGTTGATGGCATAGCCGACCATCGCGTCGAGCTTGGGATGCGTCTGCGGGCTCACACCGGGTCGGTAGCGACCAATGAAACCCCACAGTGTCTCGGCATTCTCCGCATTCGACGACGACACCAGCGTCAGCAGGAGCTGGAACGTGACGGGCATGTCGAACTTCGGCGGATGGCCATTGTGGACATGCCAGACCGGATTGCCGAGCTGCTGCCTGGCGTCCTGCTTCGCAAAGCCGTCGATGAACTGCTGGTAGTCGTCGACATTGCGCGGGATGACGTCGAAATACAGCCGCTTGGCCGCCTTCGGCTCGCGATACATGAACAGCGACAGCGATTCCGGCGAGGCGTAGCGCAGCCATTCGTCGATGGTCAGCCCATTGCCCTTCGACTTCGAGATCTTCTGGCCCTTGTCATCGAGGAAGAGCTCGTAGTTGAAGCCCTCCGGCGGCGTGGCGCCGAGCGCCTTGGCGATCGCGCCGGAGAGTTTGACCGAGTCGATCAGGTCCTTGCCGGCCATCTCGTAATCGACGCCGAGCGCGACCCAGCGCATCGCCCAATCGGCCTTCCATTGGCACTTGACGTTGCCGCCGGTGACCGGCGTCTCGACTTCCTGGTTGGTATCGGGATCGAGGTAGGTCACCGTGCCGGCCGCAACGTCGCGGCGGATCATCGGCACCTGCAGCACGACACCCGTGGTCTTGCTGATGGGGAGGAACGGCGAATAGGTCGCGCGGCGGTCGGGACCGAGCGTCGGCAGGATGATCGCCATCACCTTGTCGTAGGCCGCGAGCATTTTGAGCAGCGTCGCGTCGAAACGGCCGGACGTGTAGTAGTCGGTCGAGCTTGCGAATTCGTAGTCGAAGCCGAAATGATCGAGGAAGGCGCGCAGCCGCGCATTGTTGTGGTGCCCGAACGACGGGTATTCGTTGGAGAACGGATCCGGCACCCGCGTCAGCGGCTTGCCGAGATGCGCGGCCAGCATCTCCTTGTTGGGGACGTTGTCGGGCACTTTCCGAAACCCGTCCATGTCGTCGGAGAACGCGAGCAGGCGGGTCTTGATCTTGTTCTCGGTCAGCACATGAAAAGCGTGCCGCACCATCGAGGTGCGCGCGACCTCGCCGAAGGTGCCGATATGCGGCAGGCCTGATGGCCCGTAGCCGGTCTCGAACAGCACCTCGTCCTTCGGGCTTTTCTTCAGCCGCGCGACAATGGCCTTCGCCTGCTCGAACGGCCAGGCGTTGGATTGTTCGGCGAGCGCACGCAGATCGCTCGGATTCGCGGCAAGATCGATAACAGACATCTAAGGGGCCTCCGGGCCGCGGAAAATAGCGATTTCCGGGCAGAATGCAATTTTGTGAGACCCTCATCCTGAGAGCTTGTGACGCTTTTGCTCGTTCGGAGCGCCTCCGCAGCGCATAAATGATAACTCATTGACGAACTCAGAGCCGCCATTTACCGCGATAAACAGCCCCACTCCGGCGGCAGCTAGAGGTCGGTGCCGTGCTTGGATTAACGAGCGCTCCATAGGAGCGGGTCTCGAAGGATGCCCGTGAAGGGCGGGCCGCGCTCCCCACCATGAGGGTCTTCTTGCGCCTCACGTCCCGCGCGGCTTGACCCGCCGGGTCGGCAGCGCATTCGCCGGATCTTCCGGCCAGGGATGGCGCGGGTAGCGGCCGCGCAAATCGGACCGCACGGCACTGTAGCTGCCGCGCCAGAAACCGGGGAGATCGCGCGTCACCTGCACCGGGCGCTGCGCCGGCGACAGCAGTTCCAGCACCAGCGGCACCTTGCCGGCGGCGATCGAGGGATGGGTGTTGAGGCCGAACAATTCCTGCAGCCGCACCGCGATGGTCGGCCCCTGCTCGGCTTCATAGTCGATCGCGAGCACGCTGCCGGTCGGGGCCTCGAAATGCGTCGGCGCCTCGCGGTCGAGCCGCGCGCGCATCTCCCACGGCAACAAAGCCATCAACGCGTCGGAGAGATCGCCGGCGGAAATATCCTTCAGCGCGATCTTGTCGTAGAGCGCCGGCACCAGCCAATCGTCGCGCCGCGCGATCAATCCGTCGTCCGAGAGATCGGGCCAGCTGTCGCCTTCGGCCCTGCGCAAAAACATCACGCGATCGCGCCATTGTTTGGCTACCTTCGACCAGGGCAGCCGGTCGAGTCCGGCGGCGATCAACCCGTCGGCGAAGATGCGCGCAGTGTCCCCCGAGGGCGACACGGCGAGCGTCGCCTCGGAGAGCGTGATCGCGTGCAGCGCGCGCTTGCGCCGCGCCCGCAGCGCCATCGCGCCGCGATCGAACGAGATCTCCTCGACGGATTCGATATGCTCGGCGAAATGCCGCTCGATCTCGTCCTGCGAGATTTGCGCCGCGAGCAGAATGCGCCCGCTCGCCGCCGTGCCGGTCATCTCGCCGACCGCGATATAAGGCGTGCGCGCGAGCGACGAGGTCTGATCCACCGCAGCACCCCGGCCGTTGGCGAGCACGAAGCTGCCATTGCCGCGGTTGCGCGCGACGCGATCCGGGAAGGCGTAGGCGAGCATCAGGCCGGTCGAGAGGTCACCTTCTGCGGTCGCCGCCTTCTCTGACGCCGCCACCTGCGAAGCCCAGCGCCGGGCGAGGTCGCGCGCGCTTGCGGCACGCGGGGAACGGTCGCGGCGGAACTGATCGCGCCGGTGCTCGAGATCGACGCTGTCGCCGCCGAGCCCGCGCTCGGTGATGATGGCCGCGATCTCGGCGGCGGCCTCGCCTTCGCCGGCACGGTGCGAATCCACGATCATGCGCGCGAGCCGCGGCGGCAGCGCCAGCGCGCGCAGGCTCTTGCCCTCCGCGGTGATGCGGCCATCGCCATCGAGCGCGTTGAGCTCGGAGAGCAGGCTTTTTGCTTCCTTCCAGGCCGGCTGCGGCGGCGGGTCGAGAAACGACAGCGCGGCAGGGTCGGCGACGCCCCATTGCGCGAGATCGAGCACCAGCGAGGACAGATCGGCGCTGAGGATCTCGGGCTGGGTGTAGGGCGCGAGCGAGGCTGTCTGAGGTTCGTCCCAGAGCCGGTAGCAGACGCCGGGTTCGGTGCGGCCGGCGCGGCCGCGGCGCTGGTCAGCCGCCGCGCGCGAGACGCGCACGGTCTCGAGCCGGGTCAGGCCGATGTCGGGCTCGTAGCGCGGCACGCGGGCGAGACCGGAATCGACCACGATGCGCACGCCCTCGATGGTCAGCGAGGTTTCCGCGATCGAAGTCGCCAGCACCACCTTGCGCGTGCCCTTGGGGGCCGGCGAGATGGCCCGGTCCTGCACGGCGGCGTCGAGCGCGCCGAACAGCGGCACGATTTCGATACTGGAATCCTGCACGCGTTCGCCGAGGAAATTCTGGGTGCGGCGGATTTCGGCGGCGCCCGGCAGGAACGCCAGCACCGAGCCGGCATCGGCGCGCAGCGCCGAGGCGATCGCATCCGCCATCTGCCGCTCGATCGGCGCGTCCGCCTTGCGGCCGAGATAGCGCGTCTCGACCGGAAAGGCGCGGCCCTCGCTTTCGACGACGGGCGCTTCGCCCAGCAATTTTGCCACGCGGGCGCCATCGAGCGTTGCCGACATCACGAGGATGCGCAAATCCTCGCGCAAGCCCAGCTGCGCGTCGCGCGCCAGCGCCAGGCCCATGTCGGCATCGAGCGAGCGCTCGTGGAATTCGTCGAACAGCACAGCGGCGATGCCCGACAGTTCGGGATCGTCGAGAATCTGGCGGGTGAAGATGCCCTCCGTCACCACCTCGATGCGGGTCGCGCGCGAGATCTTCGAGCCGAAGCGGACGCGATAGCCGACAGTCTCGCCGGCGCGTTCACCGAGTGATTTGGCCATGCGGTCGGCGCTGGCGCGCGCCGCGATGCGCCGCGGCTCCAGCACGATGATCTTCTTGCCTTTGGCCCAGGGGGCATCGAGCAGCGCCAGCGGTACGCGCGTGGTCTTGCCGGCGCCAGGAGGGGCCACCAGCACGGCGGCATGATGCGCCTCCAGCGTGCGCGAGAGGTCGTCGAGCACGGCATCGATCGGGAGGGGCGTGTCGAAACTGCGGGGCAAGGCCTGTCCATTCGTCACGCCCGAACAAAAAGCGCGAAGCGCGTCTTCGCACGGAAGTCGCCGGGCATCCACGTCGTCACACTAGAAAACAGACGTGGATGGCCGGGACAAGCCCGGCCATGACGGAATCGTTGCGAGGTCGGATCGCTAGCCCTGCACCGGCGGCCGTCCAACGCTCTCATAGACGAAGCCGGCCGCAGCCATCTCCTCGGGGCGGTAGATGTTGCGCAAGTCGACGATGACGGGCTGCGCCATGGTCGCCTTCAGCCGGTCGAGGTCGAGCGCGCGGAACTGCACCCATTCGGTGACGATCACGATCGCATCGGCGCCTTCCGCGCAGGAATAGGCGTCCTCGCAATAGATGATGCTGGGCAGCTCACTCTTCGCCTGCTCCATGCCGATGGGATCGAAGGCCTTCACCTTCGCGCCCATGTCGATCAGGCCGGTGACCAGCGGGATCGACGGCGCATCGCGCATGTCGTCGGTGTCGGGCTTGAAGGTGAGGCCGAGCACGGCGATGGTCTTGCCGCGGAGCGAGCCGCCGAGTGCCTGGCTCACTTTTCGCGCCATCGCCCGCTTGCGGTTCTCGTTGACCGCCAGCACGGATTCGACGATGCGCAAGGACACGTCGTAGTCCTGCGCGATCTTGATCAGCGCCTTGGTGTCTTTTGGGAAGCAGGAGCCGCCGAAGCCGGGGCCGGCGTGCAGGAATTTGGTGCCGATGCGGTTGTCCAGGCCAATGCCGCGCGCGACCTCCTGCACGTTGGCGCCGACCTTTTCGGAGAGGTCCGCGATCTCGTTGATGAAGGTGATCTTGGTCGCGAGGAAGGCGTTGGCGGCGTATTTGATCATCTCGGCGGTGCGGCGTTCCGTGAACATCAGCGGCGCCTGGTTCAGCGACAGCGGCCGATAGATGTCGCTCATCACCTTGCGGCCGCGCTCGTCGGAGGTGCCGACGACGATGCGGTCGGGGAATTTGAAGTCGCGGATCGCCGCGCCCTCGCGCAGGAATTCGGGATTCGAGGCGACGACGACGTCGGCTTTGGGATTGGTCTCGCGGATGATGCGCTCGACCTCGTCGCCGGTGCCGACCGGAACGGTCGATTTGGTCACGACGACGGTGAAGCCGGACAGCGATTGCGCGATCTCTTTCGCAGCGGCATAGACGTAGGACAGATCAGCGTGGCCGTCGCCGCGGCGCGACGGCGTGCCGACCGCGATGAAGACAGCATCGGCATCCGCAACCGGCTTGGACAAATCGGTGGTGAACTCCAGCCGCTTGGCCTTGACGTTGGTCGCCACCAGCTCGTCGAGCCCAGGCTCGTAGATCGGGATCTCGCCGCGATGAAGGGCCGCGATCTTCTTCTCGTCCTTGTCGACGCAGATGACGTCGTGGCCGAAATCCGCAAAGCAGGCTCCGGACACCAGTCCCACATAGCCCGTGCCGATCATAGCAATGCGCATGAAAAACCCTGTTTGGCTTGGTTAACAAAACCCCAATTCCACGGCGGTTTAGCATTTTCCCGGGGTGAGGGAACAGCCCGCGTGCAAAAAACGGCACAGCAATTGTACCAGTAAAGAAATCGTAAGCCGCAAGGCGGCAAACTGCTCCGCGTTCACACAGATCTGGCGGAACACGCCTCGAAAAGAGACACCATGGCACCATCAGGCACAATCGCCGCGAGCGGGGGACTCAAGGCCCCGGCTGCTGCGCGCGTCGATTGGGTCGATTACGCCAAGGGCATCTGCATCGTCACGGTCGTGATGATGCATTCGGTGCTGGGGGTCGAGCTTGCCGCCGGCGAGACCGGTTTCATGCATGTTTTGGTGGCCTTCGCGAAGCCATTCCGGATGCCTGATTTCTTCCTGATTTCGGGTCTGTTCCTGTCACTGGTGATCGACCGGGACTGGCGAAGCTATCTCGACCGCAAAGTGGTGCATTTCGCCTATTTCTATGTCGTCTGGGTGACAATCCAGTTCGGCTTCAAGGCCCCCGCATTCGCAGCAGAAACGAGCTGGCGCGACGCCGGATTGCTATATCTGGAATCCTTCGTCGAGCCGTTCGGCACGCTATGGTTCATCTACCTCCTGCCGATCTTCTTCGTCGTCACAAAACTGACACGGCGCATGCCGCAGCCCGCGATATGGCTCGTCGCGGCCGCGCTGGAGACGGCGCGCATTTCGACCGGCTGGACCGCGATCGACGAGTTCTGCGCGCGCTTCATCTATTTCTATTCGGGCTATCTGTTCGCGCCCTACGTGTTCGCGCTGTCGGACCGCGCGCGCAATCATCCCGCATGGGCGCTGACAGCGCTCGCGACATGGGTGCTGGTCAATGCCGGCCTCGTTGCGCTCGGCGCCAGCGAATGGAAAATCGTATCGCTCGTGCTCGGCTTCGCCGGCGCCTGCGCCATTATCACGATGGGCACGCTGCTCGCGCGCGTGCAATGGCTGAATGTCTTCCGCTTCTGCGGCGAGCATTCGATCGTGATCTATCTCGCCTTCTTCCTGCCGATGGCGGCGACACGGACGCTGCTCTTGCGCACGGGCATCATTCCCGACATCGGTGCGGTGTCGCTGATCGTGACCATCGCCGGCGTGATCGGCTCGCTCGCAATCTGGCAGATCGCACTGCGCCTTGGCGGCAACTTCCTGTTCGAGCGGCCCGATGCGTTCTGGATCGCGCCGAAGAAGACAGGCGCGGTGTTGCAGGCGGCGGAGTGATACTCTGCCGTCATCCCCGCGAAGGCGGGGATCCAGTATTCCAGAGGGCAGCAGTCGTATACGGAGAAGCCGCAGCGTACTGGATTCCCCGTCGTCGCGGGGAATGACAGCGGGGGATGCGGGAAATGACAGTGGGGATAGCGGCATCCGCAAGCCAAAAATCCACCTCCCAAGGCTGTCAAATCCCGCAAAAATTCATACATTGCGGCCATGCCCAAGAGCTCCCCAAAGACCACCGCCCAAGCTGACACCAAGGCTGCCGCGCCCAAGGCCGCCGAAACCAAGCCCGCTGCTGCGACAGCTGCTGCCAAGCCCGTTGCCGCGAAGGCGGCCGGCAAGGGCGACCATGTCTTCCTGGTCGACGGTTCCGGCTACATCTTCCGCGCCTACCATGCGCTGCCGCCGATGAACCGCAAGTCCGACGGCTTGCAGGTCAATGCCGTGCTCGGCTTCTGCAACATGCTGTGGAAGCTGTTGCGCGAGATGCCCGAGGACAACCGGCCGACCCATCTGGCGATCATTTTCGACAAGTCGGAAATCACCTTCCGCAACAAGATCTATCCTGAGTACAAGGCACACCGGCAGCCGGCCCCGGACGATCTGATCCCGCAATTTTCGCTGATCCGCGAGGCGGTGCGCGCCTTCGACCTGCCTTGCCTGGAACAGGTGGGCTTCGAGGCCGACGATTTGATTGCGACCTATGTACGGCAAGCCTGCGAGCGCGGCGCAAGCGCGACAATCGTGTCCTCCGACAAGGACCTGATGCAGCTCGTCACCGACTGCGTCACCATGTACGACACCATGAAGGACCGCCGCATTGGCATCCCCGAGGTGATCGAGAAGTTTGGCGTGCCGCCGGAGAAGGTGGTGGAAGTGCAGGCCCTGGCTGGCGATTCCACCGATAACGTTCCGGGCGTGCCCGGCATCGGCATCAAGACCGCGGCGCAGCTGATCGTCGAATATGGCGATCTCGAGCAATTGCTGTTCCGCGCCACCGAAATCAAGCAGCCGAAGCGGCGCGAGGCGCTGATCGAGAACGCCGAGAAGGCGCGCATCTCGCGGCAGCTCGTATTGCTCGACGACAAGGTCGACCTCGACGTCCCGTTGGACGATCTCGCCGTCCACGAGCCCGATGCGCGCAAGCTGATCGCGTTCCTGAAGGCGATGGAATTTTCCACGCTGACGCGCCGCGTCGCCGAGTTCTCGCAGATCGATCCGGCCAACGTCGATGCCGATCCAGGCTATTCCAGCGGCGCCAGCGTCTTCTCGCCGCTGCCGCCTTCGGACGTCGTGCCGGCCCCGGGAACCGGCGCGCCGGCGCAAGTTCCGGTGGGCCAGCGCAACCCTTCGGCGAGCAAGGAGGACAAGGCCGCGAGTCCGAAGGGCGCGCCGATTTCGCTCGCCGCCGCGCGGGAAGAGGCTTTGCGCAAGCTTCCGGTCGACCGCAGCAAGTACCAGGCCATCAAGACGCTCGCGGAATTGAACGCGTTCATCGCGCGCATTCACGATGCCGGCCATGTCGCGGTCGAGATCCGGGGAAACTCGATCGATCCGATGCAGGCCGACCTCTGCGGTATCGCGCTGGCGCTGGCGCCGAACGAGGCCTGCTACGTGCCGCTGGCGCACAAGCAGTCCGGCGGCGGCGCCGGCCTGTTCGACGCGGGCCTCGCGCCCGACCAGGTCAAGCACACTGATGCGATCGGAGCGTTGCGGCCGGTGCTGGAATCACCAGGCATTCTCAAGATCGGCTTCGACGTCAAATTCACCGCGGTGATGCTGGCGCAGCACGGCATCACACTGCGCAACACCGATGATGCGCAGCTGATCTCCTACGTGCTCGATGCCGGCCGCGGCTCGCACGCTCTGGAGCAACTGTCCGAGCGCTGGTTCGGTCACGCGATGCTCAAAGACAACGAGCTGCTCGGCAGCGGCAAGGGCAAGATCACGTTCAACCAGGTGCCGATCGACAAGGCCGCGTCGCTGTCGGCGGAAGGCGCCGACGTGACCTTGCGCGTCTGGCGCGTGCTGAAGCCGCGCCTCATCGCCGAGCACATGACCACGGTCTACGAGACGCTGGAACGCCCGCTGGTCGCGGTGCTCGCACGCATGGAGCGGCGCGGCATCTCGATCGATCGTCAGGTGCTGTCGCGTCTCTCCGGCGACTTCGCCCAGACTGCGGCCCGTGTCGAAGCCGAGATCCAGCAGATCGCGGGCGAGCCGGTCAATGTCGGCAGCCCGAAGCAGATCGGCGACATCCTGTTCGGCAAGATGGGACTGTCGGGCGGCACCAAGACCAAGACCGGCGCGTGGTCGACCACCGCTCAGGTGCTCGACGAGCTCGCCGAGCAGGGCCACGACCTCCCGAAGAAGATTCTGGAGTGGCGCCAGGTCTCGAAGCTCAAATCGACCTACACGGACGCGTTGCCGACCTACGTGAATCCCCAGACCCACCGCGTCCATACGACCTACGCGCTGGCCGCGACCACGACGGGCCGGCTGTCGTCGAACGAGCCGAATTTGCAGAACATTCCGGTGCGCACCGAGGACGGACGCAAGATCCGGCGCGCCTTCATCGCAACGCCAGGGCACAAGCTCGTCTCCGCCGACTATTCGCAGATCGAGCTGCGGCTGCTCGCTGAGATCGCCGACATTCCCGTGCTGCAGCAGGCGTTCCGCGACGGTCTGGACATTCACGCCATGACGGCATCGGAAATGTTCGGCGTGCCGATCAAGGGCATGCCGAGCGAAATCAGGCGCCGCGCCAAGGCGATCAATTTCGGCATCATCTACGGCATTTCGGCGTTCGGCCTCGCCAACCAGCTCGGCATCGCGCGCGAAGAGGCCTCCGCCTACATCAAGAAATACTTCGAACGCTTCCCCGGCATCCGCGCCTACATGGACGAGACGCGCGACTTCTGCCGGAGCCACGGCTACGTCACCACGCTGTTCGGACGGAAGATGTACTATCCCGACATCAAGGCTTCGAACGCCTCGGTGCGGGCCTTCAACGAGCGCGCCGCGATCAACGCCCGGCTCCAGGGCACCGCCGCCGACATCATCCGCCGCGCGATGACGCGGATGGAGGATGCCTTGGTCCAGAAGAAATTGTCGGCGCAGATGCTGCTGCAGGTGCACGACGAACTGATCTTCGAGGTGCCGGACGCGGAGGTCGAGGCGACGCTCCCCGTCGTGCAGCACGTGATGCAGGACGCGCCGTTCCCGGCCGTGCTGCTCTCGGTGCCGCTGCATGTCGATGCACGCGCAGCGAACAATTGGGACGAGGCACATTGACGCTACGTCTTCACTTCGCTCCTTCCAAACTTTGAGTGTCGTCCCGGCCAAGTGCGCCCGCACGGGGGCCGGGACGACCTATAGAGAGAGAGACACAGGTCAGAATTGTCCTCCGTGCAATTGCGCGATGGCACGGCGAGGCCTCGCATATTAAAATCGAGCGGTCTCCCGCACCGGTTCAGCCATGCCCCACGCCTCCGCCCTGCTCGGCTTCGCTCTCGTCTGCCTCGGCCTCGTGCTCACGCCCGGGCCGAACATGATCTACCTGATCTCGCGTTCGATCACGCAAGGGCCTGCGGCGGGCATCGTCTCGCTCGGCGGCGTGGCGCTCGGCTTCGTGTTCTACATGCTGTGCGCGGCATTCGGCATCACGGCGCTGCTGCTCGCCGTTCCCTTCGCCTATGACGCGCTGCGCTTTGCCGGCGCGGGTTATCTGTTGTGGCTGGCCTGGCAGGCAGTGAAGCCGGGCGGGCGCTCGCCGTTCCAGGTGAAGCAGCTTGCGATCGACAGCCCGCGCAAATTGTTCGCGATGGGGTTCGTCACCAATCTGCTCAACCCGAAGATCGCGATGCTTTACCTCGCGCTGCTGCCGCAGTTCATCGACCCCGCCGCCGGCAGCGTGCTGGCGCAGTCGGTGGTGCTCGGCGCGATCCAGATCGCGATCAGTGTCAGCGTGAATGCCATGATCGCGCTTGCGGCAGGATCGATCGCGCTGTTTCTCGCAAGCCGGCCAAGCTGGATGCTGGTCCAGCGCTGGCTAATGGGCACGGTGCTGGCCGGGCTTGCGGTACGGATGGCGGTCGAAGCGCGGAAGGTGTGATTTTCACCTCTCCCCGCTTGCGGGGAGAGGGAGAGAAAGATCAATCCAGCTTCGCCTCCATGCCCCGCTTCACCGCGGGGCGCGCCATCAGGGCCTCGTACCAGCGCTTGACGTTGGGGAAGTCGGCCAGGTCAACCTTGTGGCGAGGGTGACGCCAGGCCCAGCCCAGGATGGCAAAATCGGCAACCGAGAGCTCGCCGGCCACGAAATCGCGAGCCTCCAACCGGCGGTCGAGGACGCCGTAGAGCCGTCGCGTCTCCGCCATGTAGCGCTTGAGGCCGTAGGCGCGGTCCTGCTCGTTCTCGAGCGCGATGAAATGGTGCACCTGGCCCGGCATCGGCCCGAAGCCGCCCATCTGCCACATCAGCCATTCATAGACGGGGATGCGGCCCGAAAGCGATTTCGGCAGGAATTTGCCGGTCTTTTCGCCGAGATACAGCAGGATCGCCCCCGACTCGAAGATGCTGACGGGCTTGCCGTCCGGCCCCTCGGGATCGAGGATCGCGGGAATCTTGTTGTTGGGCGAGAGCTTCAGGAACTCCGGCGCCATCTGTTCGCCCTTGCTGATATTCACCAGGATCACCTTGTAGGGCAGCCCCATCTCCTCCAGCGCGACCGAGATCTTGCGGCCGTTCGGCGTGTTCCAGGTGTGCAGCTCGATGGTCATTTGTCGCGTGTCCTTGCCCAGCCTTCTTGCAGGTTTTCTTGCCCGAGATATCCGGCATCCACCTACCCCAGAACGTTGCACCCCCACAACCGGCCGCCCGGGATGGCCGATCCCTGTTGACGGGGGAAGCCCCCTCTGGAATGTCGAGGCCGTCGCGGATAAATTCCGCCACCTCCAAAAATGCTCCCGAGGGCCCGCCGTGTCTAAATCAGCCTCCCGCGCCCGCCTGTTCGAGATCATCCGCCGGCGCTCCTTCGGCCGCGGCGAGGTGACGCTCGCGTCGGGCCGCAAGAGCGACTTCTACTTCAACCTCAAGCCGACCATGCTCGACCCGGAGGGTGCGACCCTGCTCGCCGAGCTGACCTATGAGGCGCTGAAGGATGACCAGCTCGATTTCATCGGCGGGCTCGAGATGGGCGCGGTGCCGCTGGCCGGCGCGCTGGCGCAGATCTCCTGGATCAAGGGCCATCCCATCGCGGCCTTCTTCGTGCGCAAGAAGCCGAAGGAGCATGGCGCCAAGCTCGCGATCGAGGGGCTGCCCAGGGGCGAGACGCTGGAGGGCAAGCGCGTCGTGATCGTCGAGGATGTCACCACCACCGGCGGCTCGGCGATGAAGGCCGTGGAAGCGGTGCGCGAGACCGGCGCGGAAGTGGTGCTGGTGCTGACCATGGTCGACCGCGAGGAAGGCGCCGACGACACCTTTGGCGCGGCCGGGCTGCCGTTCCGCTCGCTGTACAAGGCGTCGGAGTTCTTGAAGGCTTGAGCGGCTAGACTTTTTCCGCCGTCGTGCCCGGGCTTGACCGGGCATCCACGTCTTTGCCGCACCAGAGATCCTGGATGGCCGGGACAAGCCCGGCCATGACGAGGTCCACCCGTCCGGCGACGCCGCTCCTCCCCCCTCAACCGCTCATTTACCATCCCGCCTTATGGTGAATCATGTGCTGAGACCTGATGGTCCCGGCCGGTTGGGTAGCGCCGGGTGGAGTAAGCGTTTGCGTACAGTCATGTCCCATGCGCGCCGGTGGCGTCGCGCGATGCTCGTAGCCGCCACATTGGCAGCACCGCTGGTTGCGGCTCCGGCCCCGGTTTCGGCCGAAGGCCTGTTCGACTTCTTCTTCGGCGGAATGCAGCAGCAGCAGCGGCCGCAGCGTGAGGTGCCGCAGCAGCCGAGCTCCTACGCCGATCCATTCACCGGCCAGCAGAACGGCGCAAGTCCGCCATACGTGCCGCCGACACGTTCGGCTGCGGCCGGCGGCTCGGGACCGGCGTTCTGCGTGCGCAGCTGCGACGGCAAATATTTTCCGCTGATGCGCGGTCTCACCTCGCCCGCGCAGATGTGTCAGGCGTTCTGTCCTGCAAGCGCCACCAAGATCTATTTCGGCTCCTCGATCGACGGCGCGGCGTCGCAGACCGGCGAGCGCTATGCCGATAGCGAGAACGCGTTCGCCTATCGCAAGGCGCTGCGCGCCGACTGCACCTGCAACGGCCGCGAGCCGGTCGGCCTTGCTCCGGTCGATCTGGCGCTGGACTCGTCGCTAAAGCCCGGCGACGTGATCGCCACCAGCGACGGTCTCGTCGCCTATACCGGCATCCGCGTCGGCAACGACCAGGCCGCGGACTTCACCCCGGTCGCCTCCTATCCCGGTCTCACCGCGCAGGTCCGCGCACGGCTCGGCGAGATGAAGGTGGCGCCGGTGCGCGCCGACACGGTGGCGGCGGATGCCCCTGCCGCGGAGATCGTGCGCGAGACGCTCCCCGACGTGACGGTGCCGAAAACGCAAAAGCCGGCGAAGCGGGCTGGGCTGGACTAGCTCAGGCTCGTCTGTAGCCAAGCCGTCATTGCGAGCGACTTGTCCGCCGAAGCTCGAAGAGCGAAGGCGGAAGCGAAGCAATCCAGTCTGGCTCCGTGGAGGCACTCTGGATTGCTTCGTCGCAAGAGGCTCCTCGCAATGACGGAGGATGGTGGGTCACCGTCCGATGATCACGCCGATCACGTTCGGCGCCGCCAGATATTTCTCCTCGATCGCCGCGCGCGCGGCGGCGCGGTTGTCTGCCGTGAGCAGGCCGCGCTTCTCGGCTAAAATCATCCAGCAAAAACCCCACCAGTCGGTGAGCATGCCTTGGTCGTCGACGAGATCATAACCCTGCTCGGCGGCGAAGATGCGCGCATGCGCTTCGTCAAGCGTGTCGAGGAACAGATGGTCCTGCGCCGAAAACAGATCGTCGCTGACGTCGTCGATGGTGTAGCCCCAGATCGACTGGCACACCGCGTTGAACTCGCGGTCGAACTGGTCGTCGTCGACCGCGTGGCGCCGCGCCGCCTGATGCAGCCGCGACAGCGAGCGCGCGAAATCGGCGATCCTGGTGAGGGCAAATTGATCGAAGGCAATGGTGGACATGTAGTCCTCGCGAAGTCTGGCAGACGCTAGATATGGTGTCGGCAACACGCCGAATCACAATGATATATCAAAGACTTGCTAAAGTGTTCTTAATTTGTTCTGATGTTAGGCGCGATTGTTGGAGAGCGTCGTCCTGGCGAAAGCCAGGACCCATTACCCCGGTCAGTGTTGCTTTTGCGGGTTGGGCCATGAGCACGAGCAGCTACTTCGTCTACATTCTCGCAAGCCGCCATCACGACACGATCTATATCGGAATCACCAACGACGTCCGCGCGCGGCTTGAGCTACATCGTTCGGGTCGCGGCTCGAAGTTCGTGCACAAGTATAAAATCTTCCGCCTCGTTCATGTCGAAGCCTACGCAACACTGCAGGAGGCGATCGCGCGCGAGAAGCAGCTCAAGTTCTGGAAGCGGGACTGGAAGATCAAGCTGATCGAGGAAGAAATCCCGATTGGAATGATCGGTCAGGCCTCATCTGACAGGCGGGTAATGGGTCCTGGCTTCCGCCAGGACGACACCTTCTTCGTTGCACCAGCCCCTGCTCAATTCGCCGCTGACATCAACTTATCCCCGCACGCGCTTGCGTAAAATTTGCCGCCGCATTGGCGCTTGATGGCGGCGCAGCGGGCGGCGGAGGATGCGTTTTGCGGAAGCGTGACGGCGCAGCTCAGGCCGTCGGCGCTGCGGCCGATCTTGCCGGCGGCGAAGGCGGCGCTGGACGCGGTGATGCAGACGACGAGGAAGGTGGCGGCGGCGATTTCGATCAGCCGTCGCGTCACAGGTCTCATCAGAGAGTTCATCGGGCGCCTCCTCCACACTGATGGCTGAATTGGCCGCCATTCTAGCACCAAATCCACGTTTCCCCGTATGCGTCCGGGTTCCCAAATCGGCCCGTTCCTTGCATAATTTTACGCCAAACGCAGTGCACGGTCGCACCAGCAATGGTTCCGTACAGAGGCAAGATGCGTAGGGTCAGTAGTGTTCTCGCGACCAGGAAGTGACGACTTTGCAAGATTCATCGTTCCAGCCCAATTTCTCCGCCCCCAACCAGCCCATCGACGAACTCGCTCTGGCTGAGATCAAGGGCGCGATCCTGGCGAAGCTGCGCCTTGCCATCGGCAAGGATGCGGGCATGGCCACCAAGCACGACTGGTACCAGGCCGCGGCGCTGGCGCTGCGCGATCGCATCGTGCATCGCTGGCTCACGGCCGAGAAGCACAGCTACGATGCGGGGCGCAAGCGGGTCTATTATCTCTCGCTCGAATTCCTGATCGGCCGCCTCTTCAGCGACGCGCTGAACAATATGGGGCTATTGAAGATCTTCGAGGTCGCGCTCGGCGATCTCGGCGTTTCCTTGCCTGAGCTGCGCAAATGCGAGCCGGACGCGGCGCTCGGCAATGGCGGCCTGGGCCGTCTCGCCGCCTGCTTCATGGAAAGCATGGCGACGCTGTCGATCCCTGCGATCGGCTACGGCATCCGTTATGATTACGGCCTGTTCCGTCAGATCATCAATCAGGGCTGGCAGCAGGAATATCCGGACGAATGGCTCGGCTTCGGCAACCCTTGGGAATTGCAGCGGCCCGAAGTGATCTATGACATTCGCTTCGGCGGCGGTGTCGAGCATGTCGAAGACAAGGGCCGCGATCGCGCGATCTGGCATCCGTCCGAGACCGTGCAGGCGATGGCCTATGACACGCCGATCGTCGGCTGGCGCGGCCAGCACGTCAACGCGCTGCGGCTGTGGTCGGCACGCTCGCCCGATCCGTTGAAGCTCGATGCCTTCAACACCGGCGACTATGTCAGCGCCAGCGCCGAGCAGTCGCGCGCGGAAGCGATCTGTAAATTCCTCTACCCGAACGACGAGAGCCCGGCGGGCCGCGAGCTGCGCCTGCGCCAGGAATATTTCTTCGTCTCGGCTTCGCTGCAGGACCTGATCAAGCGGCACCTTGCGTCGGACGGCCAGCTTCGCAGCCTGTCGAGCAAGGTCGCGGTGCAGCTCAACGACACCCATCCGAGCCTGGCCGTCACCGAGCTGATGCGGATCCTGATCGACGACCACAATTTCCGCTGGGACGAGGCCTGGAAGATCACGGTCGCCACGCTGTCCTACACCAACCACACGCTGCTGCCTGAGGCGCTGGAGACCTGGCCGGTCGAGCTGTTCGAACGGCTGTTGCCGCGGCATCTCGAGATCATCTACCGCATCAACGTGCAGCATCTCGCGCTCGCAGAGGCGCGCGCCCCCGGCGACATCGACTTCCGCGCCTCGGTGTCGCTGATCGACGAGCGGAGCGGCCGGCGCGTGCGCATGGGCCAGCTCGCCTTCGTCGGCTCCCACCGCATCAACGGCGTCTCGGCGATGCATTCGGACCTGATGCGGGAGACCGTGTTCCACGACCTCAACCATCTCTACCCCGGCCGCATCACCAACAAGACCAACGGCATCACCTTCCGCCGCTGGCTGATGCTGGCGAACCCGAAACTGACCGATCTGTTGCGCGAGACCTGTGGCGACGCCGTGCTCGATGATCCGACGCAGCTCAGCCTGATCGAGGCCCGCGCCAGCGACGTCGAATTCCAGAAGAGGTTCCGCGCAGTCAAGCTTCACAACAAGACGGCGCTGGCGCGCCTGATCGGCGAGCGCCTCGGCATCAAGGTCGACCCGAACGCGCTGTTCGACGTGCAGATCAAGCGCATCCACGAATACAAGCGCCAGCTTCTCAATGTCATCGAGACGGTCGCGCTGTACCAGGCGATCAAGGACGACCCCAACGGCAACTGGGTGCCGCGGGTGAAGATCTTTGCGGGCAAGGCGGCGGCGAGCTACCGCTACGCCAAGCTGATCATCAAACTCATCAACGATGTTGCGGAAGTCGTCAACAACGATCCCGCCATCGGCGGCAAGCTCAAGGTCGTGTTCCTGCCCGACTACAATGTCAGCCTTGCCGAAGTGATCATTCCCGCTGCCGACCTCTCCGAGCAGATCTCGACAGCCGGCATGGAAGCCTCCGGCACCGGCAACATGAAACTGTCGCTGAACGGCGCCCTCACCATCGGCACGCTCGACGGCGCCAACATCGAGATCCGCGACCATGTCGGCGCGGAGAACATCGCGATCTTCGGCATGGAAGCCGGTGACGTGATGATCCGGCGCAAGCAGGGGCTGGACGCCTCGGACGTGATCCGCAATTCGCCGAAGCTCCAGCGCGCCATCAATGCGATCGGCGCCGGCGAATTCTCGCCCGGCGATCCCGGCCGCTTCGAATCGATCGCGCATGCGCTGCGCTATCTCGACCATTACATGGTCAGCGCCGACTTCGATTCTTATTACGAGGCGCAGCGCAGCGTCGATGCGCGCTGGCAGGTGGCGCCGGCCTGGACCCGCGCCTCGATCCTCAACGTCGCGCGCATGGCGTGGTTCTCCTCCGACCGCACCATTCGCGAATACGCCGAGGAGATCTGGAACGTGCCGGTCAACCCCACCACGCCGCTGCTGCCGACCCTGCGCGACGTCGCGGGCTGAATTTCCGCGACGTGAAATCGGTTACCCACGAGGTAATTGCACAAGCCGGCGGCGGACGTGATATGACGTCCGTCATTGAACGCCGGATCAAGCAATGCACGCCAAGCTCCCGCACCCTTTCGACGACGCCACCCGCGTCACCGCCGGTGACTCGAGCTGGCAGGGACACACCAGCGACGATTACTGGGCCTTTGTCGGCCCGTTCGGCGGCGTCACGGCCGCGACCATTTTGCGCGCGCTGATCGAGCATCCGGAACGTGCCGGCGATCCGCTGGCGCTCACCGTGAATTACTGCGCGCCGATCGCCAAGGGGCCGTTCGATCTCGACGTGCGACTGGTGAAGGCCAACCGCTCCAGCCAGCACTGGAGCGTCGAACTGTCGCAAGGCGGCGGCGAGGTCGCAACCCTCGCCACCGCGGTGTTCGCCGAACGCCGGCCGTCCTGGGACCACAGGGTGGCGCAATATCCGGATGCAAAGCCGTTCGAAGAGACGATGCCGTTCCCAAAGATCGCGGCGTCCTGGGCCAACCAGTATGAATTCCGGTTCGTCGAGGGCGAGATGCGGATCGGCCCGTCCAAGCCCGAACTCGCCAGCACTTACTCAAAGCTCTGGATCAGTGATCGCGAGCCGCGCAAGCTGGACATGCCGTCGCTGATGTCGATGTCGGACGCCTTCTTCGGCCGCATCTTCCACGCGCGGCGCGAGCTGGTGCCGTTTGGCACGGTGTCGCTGACGACGTATTTCCACACTGACAGCGAAGAACTCGCGGCCGAGGACATCACCCGCGTGCTGGCGACCGCAGATTCAAAGATCATGCACAAGAGCTACGCCGACCAGAACGCCGAGCTGTGGTCGCCCCACGGAAGGCTGCTCGCGACGAGCACGCAGATCGCGTATTTCAAGGCGTAGCTGCTTCCGCAAGTTCGTCATTGCGAGCGCGGCGAAGCAATCCAGACTGTTTCCGCGGAGGGATTCTGGATTGCTTCGCTGCGCTCGCAATGACGGTGGAGAGACATCTTGAAAAGCAAAAGGGCGGCCTCGCGGCCGCCCTTTCGAATTTCAAACGACGCAAGCTTACTCCGCCGCGAGCTTCACGTCCGGTGCAGCGGCGCGGACCTCGGCGTCGACCTGGGCTTCGAACTTGGCAAAGTTCTTCTGGAACATGCCGACCAGCGCGCGGGCGGTCTTGTCGAACTCGTCCTTGTCCTTCCAGGTGTTGACCGGGTTGAGGATCTCGCTCGGCACGCCCGGCAGCGCGGTCGGGACCGCGAAGCCGAAATATTTATCGGTGCGGAATTCGACGTTGCGAAGCGAGCCGTCGAGGGCCGCGGTCAGCAGCGCGCGCGTCACCTTGATCGGCATGCGCGAGCCGGTACCGTACTTGCCGCCGGTCCATCCCGTGTTGACCAGCCAGCAGTCGACATTGTGCTGGGCGATCAGGTCGCGCAGCATGTTGCCGTAGACGGAGGGGTCGAGCGGCAGGAAGGGCGAGCCGAAGCAGGTCGAGAATTCCGGCTGCGGCTCATTGCCGAGACCGCGCTCGGTGCCAGCGACCTTGGCGGTGTAGCCCGACAGGAAGTGATACATCGCCTGCGCCGGCGAGAGCTTGGCGATCGGCGGCAGCACGCCGAAGGCGTCGGCGGCGAGCATCACCACGTTCTTCGGCTGCGGTGCGCGGCCGGTGCGCGAGGCGTTCGGGATGAACTCGAGCGGATAGGCCGAGCGCGTATTCTCGGTCTTGGAGCCGTCGTCGAAATCGACCACGCGGGTGTCTTCGTCCAACACGCAGTTCTCGAGCACCGCGCCGAAGCGGGTCGAGGCGGCATAGATCTCGGGCTCGGCTTCCTGCGACAGCTTGATGCACTTGGCGTAGCAGCCGCCTTCGAAGTTGAAGACGCCGTTCGGGCCCCAGCCGTGCTCGTCATCGCCGATCAGCGTGCGGTTCGGATCGGCTGACAGCGTGGTCTTGCCGGTGCCGGACAGGCCGAAGAAGATCGCCGCATCGCCCTTGGCGCCGACATTGGCCGAGCAATGCATCGGCATCACGCCGCGCTCGGGCAGATAGTAGTTCAGCGTGGTGAAGACCGACTTCTTCATCTCGCCGGCATAGTAAGACCCGCCGATCAGCACGATCTTGCGGGCGAAATCGATCGCGACGACATTCTCCGACTTGCAGCCATGGCGCTTCGGATCGGCGCGGAAGCTCGGCATGTCGATGATGGTGAGCTCGGGCACGAACGCCGAGAGCTCGATCGCCTCGGGACGGATCAGCAGCGTGCGGATGAACAGCGAGTGCCAGGCGAGCTCGGTGAAGACGCGGGTCTTGATGCGATAAGCCGGATCGGCGCCGCCATAGAGGTCCTGTGCGAACAGCGACTTGCCTTCGGCGTGCTTGAGGAAGTCCTGGTAGAGCGTCTCGAACTGCTCTGCGGTGATCGACTGGTTGCCGGCCCACCACATCTTCTTGTCGGTGGTGGCGTCACGCACCGTGAATTTGTCCTTGGGGCTGCGGCCGGTGAACTCGCCGGTGTCGGCGCAGAGCGCGCCATCGGCCGACAGCACCGCCTCGCCCGCGGAGAGCGCGTATTGATAGAGTTGCGGCGCACCGAGGTTCCAGTGAACCTGCTTGAGATTCTTTAAGCCGAATTTGTCGGCGCCGAAGGCACCGTTGCGCACGCCCGTCTCTTGCACGAAAAATCCTCCTAGAACCCACTCAGCGCGATCATGCTTGGCGCCGCCGCGGTCACCGTGATTACAGGCCGTTCGGCCTCGGTTGGAACGACCTAATACTGATGAACGCAGGCGTTGCCAAGCTGATCCCTTCGGATTTGGTTTATTCAAGGACCGCGCCAAACGTCGCGCATGTCAGCTCTGAGCAGTCGCATCAAAAAATCAACAATGATCGCGCAACCAAATGCGCGTTTCGGCGTTTCACAAGGTTATTGCGACGCACAATGCCCAAGACGGTCTCGATGAAAATTCCAAGGCCACCCTATCGTACCGCGCCTTCGCCGATGAGCGCGAAGGGCCCCCACATCGCAGGATAGGCGTTGCGCGGAGACGAGGTGTCGTCAACGTAGGTTAACATCGCGCGGCGCAAGGCTTCGGCACGCCCGATTTGTGGTTCGTTTTTGAGCAGCTCGAAAGTCATCGTGGTCAGGCGGGTGGCAGCTTCCGAATCCACGGCCCAATGCGAGACCAGGAGCGCGCGCGCACCGGCGTATAAGAACGAGCGCGCCAGTCCCGACAGGGCCTCGGCGCCGGGCTTGTCGCCCGCGATGGTGTTGCAGGCCGA
The DNA here is from genome assembly GCF_055807635.1 of Bradyrhizobium sp. Kon56. Taxonomy (NCBI): domain Bacteria; kingdom Pseudomonadati; phylum Pseudomonadota; class Alphaproteobacteria; order Hyphomicrobiales; family Nitrobacteraceae; genus Bradyrhizobium; species Bradyrhizobium sp. Kon56. The sequence continues at coordinate 78,819 of NZ_JBVVOU010000011.1, forward strand.
CAGCACAACCCAATCCGCATTGAGCTTGAGCTGAGCGACTTCACTCGCGGTGAGTAGACCGTCGTCGAGTTCAGTGGGCTGATCGGGAATGGAGAGCGCGAGCGAGGGCTCACCCAGTCCCTTGATGTCGCCGGCAACGAGGCCGTGGGTGGCAAAGTAGATGATGCCGTATTGAGCAAGCGCTGCACGCTTGAGCGTCGTCTCGCTGGCGTCGCGGCCGAGATGAATGTCGGCCTCGGAAGCCCCGACATCCCTGGCCACCGCGTTCAACTCATCGGCGGTGTCGGGCAGTTGCGGCAGCGCCTGCGCAAGCCGCGCGCGATCGACGCCGGCACCGCGCCAGAAATCACTATAGGCGATGGTCGCGATGCTGCGCGCGGCGACCTTGCCGTTCGCGGCGCGCCGCTCGGCGGGCCCTTCCAGTGCAGGATTGAACACGGGATCGCCGAAGCCGGTCATCGGCTTCACGCTTTGATCCCGACGCGCGAAGGCCCGCAGCGATTTCAGACTGCCCACCGACGGCAGCACCGAGACGGCCTGGCGCCGCAGCAGCCAGGCGGCGCCGCGATAGCCTTCGAGCGTGTCCGGGATCGCAGCCTGCGGCTTCTCCGTGACGAGCAGATGAAACGGCAATGCGGTCAGCGCAGCCGACGGCACCACCAGCAGGCTGTGCTTGTCCTTTGTCAACGCCTCGACCGGACCGAGCAGCGCGACATGGAGCTCGTTGGCGAGCGCCAGATCGAACAATCCGGATTTGCCGGAGGCGTCGCGCGCTTTGCCGACGTCGAGTCCCTTGCGGAATGCCGTCACCTTCTGCGTCAGCGCATCCGCGCCGAGTGGGATGGCCTTCCAGTCGACGCCCTCGCGCGTGATCGCGATGACATAGCTCTGCTTGTCGACGACGGAATAGAGCACCATCGCCTCGTCGGCCGACAGCAGCAGCCGGATGTCCTTTGCCGTCAACGGCAGCGGATTGGAGAGTGACGCGTAGTCGGGAAACTCGACCGCGAGCGTCTTCTGCAAGCCCGCACGCTCGTTGGCAATCATTGCAATCCGCGCGCGGCTGCGCTGTTCGGTTGCGAGATCGCGCTGCGCGGATTGCTTCGACACTGCGGCAACGATCGCCTTGTCGAGTGCCTCTGACTCAGCCGCGAGATCCTGATCCCGGCGCACCAGCTCGGCGAGCCGGTCGCTGCCGGCGGCAAGCCGAACCGCGAGCTTGTTCACGGCGGATGCGGCGGAGGATTGCGTGCCGCGCTGGATCGCGGCGAGGGCCTCGTCGAGCGCCTTGTCGCCGGACAGCAGATCTTGTTGGCGCGCGGCGAACAGGACCGGCAAGACGATGCGCAACTGGGCGCGATCGCCCCGAAGAGTCCTTTCCGCGAACGGCAATGCGTCCGCGGCGCGCCCGGCCACGTAGAGAAAATAAGCCAGATTGCCGGTCGAGGTCATGACCTCGGGATGATCGGGCCCGAGTGCATTTTCGCGGATGACCAGCGCGCGACGATAGAGCGGCTCGGCGTCACCGTAGCGCTGCTGGTGCTCGTAGAGGCCGGCGAGATTGTTCAGCGAGCGGGCGACGTCGGGATGATCCGGTCCCAGCACCTTCTCCCGGATCGCGAGCGAGCGCTTGATCGGCGCTTCCGCGTCCGCATCGCGATTGAGATCGCGATAGACCTGGCCGAGATTGTTCAGGACGGTGGCCACCGCCGGATGCTCGGAGCCGCCAGCCTTCTGGTAGATCGCGAGCGCCCGCTGAAACAGCGGCTCGGCTTCGGCATAGTGCTGCTGCTTCACATAGAGCGTGGCGAGATTATTGAGTGACTGGCCGACATCGGGATGCTCGCGCGACAATCCCTTCTCGCGAACGGCGAGCGCGCGCTTGAACAGCGGCTCAGCCTCGGCGTAGCGGCTCTGCCGCTGGTAGAGCGCGGCGAGGTTGCTCAGTTCGGCTCCGATCAACGGGGTTTCGAGACCGAGCGACTTTTCCATCAGCATGATGGCGCGCTTGTAGAGCGGCTCCGCCAGATCGTCGTGGCCCTGACCGGCATGAACCTGGCCGAGGTTGTTCAGCGCGGCGGCGAGTTCGCGACCTGTGTCGCTCTTCTCCAGGTTCGCGACCATACCTTGCGCCAAAGGCAGTGCTTCCGAATATCTGCCGGCGCTCATGAGGGTGTTGATCCGCGCGCTCTCCGCGGCGAGACCTTTCTGGCCGACGCGTGACAAGCGATGCGGTGATCGCGAGCATCAAACCCGCAACCAGCGTCCGTCTATTCCATTCTGCCATGACGCTCTCGCCGCCGCCTTCTGACCGGTAACGAACTTGGGTCGCGGCGATGGGCAGCAGCGTTCAATGTGTTGCGCTCTGGTTCATCCTGGTGCGCGCTTCGCCGGCGAGGCGAACCAGCATCTTGCGCAGCGCCGTGCCATCAGCCACCCGCTCCGGAAAATCCAGCCGCAAGACGGTCTGGCCGTCCTGCATGTCGAGGCCCTCCGGATCGCAGCCGGTGCAGCGCCAGTCGCCCGCAGCAGCACCGAGCAGTTTTGTTGCATAGAGGCCCATGGCCTCGCGGTGGTCGGCATTCATGTGCTCCACCGCGCCCTCCTCCGCCGTCAGCAAGTCCTCGGCCCCCGTGAGGTCGGTCAGGAATTGCTCCGGCTTGAGGTCGACGATCCGGCCGAAGCCGGCGACCAGATGGGTTCCCGTAGGCCGGATCCGAAAGAAAGAGAAATCTTTAAAGGAAACAAAGGCTCCCGCTGAGGGATGAGCATTGAGATACCGTCGCCGGAGCAGATCCTTGTCGGCATCGGCCGGCTCGGCATGGCCGGACAGCATGATCCGGGCACCTTCCAGCGGATCGCCCGCCGCCCGCTCGTCCAGCATCAAGGACACCCGGCTGTCGGCCAGGATGTTCCTGGTGTGCACGGCCAATCCTGAGATCAGCAGGATCGGAGAGCCATCCGGATGGCTCGCCAGATTGACCAGGGAACAATAAGGATCGCCGCTGCCGGACATCAATGTCGCCAAGGCCCCCTGCCGTGAGCGCCGCAGCAGCGATTTGGCGAGCTTTCCGGAGTCGAAGTCGGGGGGCGGTTGCATCGGCTTTCTCGGGTCAGGTGGTTGCATGGAGGGCCTTTTTTCGGGTAAACCGGGGCCCGGTTATGGGTCGAGATGCGGCGAATCTGCCGTGTTTCGTGGAACTTGGTCACACTTCAGCCTAGCTTGCATTGCTCGGTGACAAGGTTCGAATGCCAACATCGGCACCCATGTATGCGGCGCATCAGTGGATTGCTCGCCGTTTTCAAGCCACGACCCAAACGGAAAGCAGAAAGCAGAGGCTCATGCCCACAATCGCTTTGGTCGACGACGACCGCAACATTCTCACATCCGTCTCGATCGCGCTGGAGGCCGAAGGCTATCGCATCATGACCTATACCGACGGCGCCTCAGCGCTCGACGGTTTCCGCACCACCCAGCCCGATCTTGCCATCCTCGACATCAAGATGCCGCGCATGGACGGCATGGAGACGTTGCGCCGGCTGCGGCAGAAATCCGACCTGCCGGTGATCTTCCTGACCTCGAAGGACGAAGAGATCGACGAGCTGTTCGGCCTCAAGATGGGCGCCGACGACTTCATCCGCAAACCGTTCTCGCAGCGCCTGCTGGTCGAGCGCGTCAAGGCGGTGCTGCGCCGTTCGGCGCCGAAGGACCCGACCGTCACGCCGAAGGAGAACGACGCCAAGGCGCTCGACCGCGGCCTGCTGCGCATGGATCCTGAACGGCACACCTGCACCTGGAAAAACGAGCCGGTGACGCTGACCGTCACCGAATTCCTGATCCTGCAGGCGCTCGCGACCCGGCCCGGCGTGGTGAAGAGCCGCAACGCGCTGATGGACGCCGCCTATGACGACCAGGTCTATGTCGACGACCGCACCATCGACAGCCACATCAAGCGGCTGCGCAAGAAGTTCAAGGTGGTCGACAACGAGTTCGAGATGATCGAGACGCTCTACGGCGTCGGCTACCGCTTCAAGGAAGCCTGAGGCGCGCGCGCCTCCACGAAAGACCGAGAGCATCGCCGGTTCTGATTCCGTCGGGACCGGGATGGCTCTAGGATGCGGGGACCTTCGCACGAGCTGTCCTAACGCGGGCGTGAGCATTGCTTGACCGAACGCAGCCTGACGAGAACCAGAACGCCGAGGACGTCACCGCCCACGGCGCTCGGGATCAATTGAGCGAGGACAAGCCGGCCGTGCGGGGCTGGCGTCCGCTGAACTGGCTGAAGCGGGCCGGGCAGTTCTTCTTCGCGCTGTCCTTCTCGAGCCTGACCCGCCGCATCGTCTCGCTCAACCTCGCCGGCCTGGTCGCGCTGGTGGCGAGCATCCTCTATCTGTCGCAATTCCGCGCCGGCCTGATCGACGCGCGCGCGCAGAGCCTGCTGGTGCAGGCGGAAATCATCGCCGGCGCGATCGCGGCGTCCGCGACGGTGCAGACCAACGCCATCACCATCGACCCCGACCGGTTGCTCGACCTCAAGCCGGGCGAGACCTATGGCGGCTCGGACGAGTATTCCCCGCTGGATTTTCCGATCAATCCGGAGCGCGTGGCACCGGTGCTGCGCACGCTGATCTCGCCGACCAAGACGCGCGCCCGCATCTACGACCCGAACGGCAGCCTGCTGGTCGATAGCCGCAGCCTCGATACCGTGGTGCGCTTCCCCCTGCCGTCAGTGTCCGCCGAGAAGCCTGGCATGGTCGAACGCGGCATGGTCGCGGTCCGCACCTGGCTCAATCGCGGCGACCTGCCGCTCTATCGCGAGCTCGGCCCCGAGAACGGCAATGGCTATGCGGAGGTCGGCGACGCGCTCCAGGGCCAGAAGCGCTCGATGGTGCGGGTCAATGCGCGCGGCGAGGTGATCGTCTCTGTGGCGGTCCCCGTGCTGCGCTCGCGCGCCATCCATGGCGCGCTGATGCTGTCGACGCAGGGCGACGACATCGACCAGATGGTCACCGCCGAGCGCCTCGCCATCCTCAAAGTGGGCGGCGTCGCCGCCGCGGTCATGATCATGCTGTCGCTGCTGCTCGCCAGCACGATCGCAGGTCCGGTCCGCCGGCTCGCCGACAGCGCCGAGCTGATCCGCCGCCGGATCAGGACCCGCGTCGAAATTCCCGACTTCACCCGTCGTCGCGACGAGATCGGCCATCTCTCCGGTGCGCTGCGCGACATGACCAGTGCACTCTACAGCCGCATCGAAGCGATCGAGATGTTCGCCGCCGACGTCGCGCACGAATTGAAGAACCCGTTGACCTCGTTGCGCTCCGCGGTCGAGACGTTGCCGCTGGCGCGCAACGAGAACAGCCGCGCGCGCCTGCTCGAGGTGATCGAGCATGACGTCAAGCGGCTCGACCGGCTGATCTCGGACATCTCCGACGCCAGCCGTCTCGATGCAGAACTGCAGCGCCAGGATGCGATTCCGGTCGACCTGCGCCGCCTGCTGACGACGCTCGTCTCCGTCGCCAATGAAACCAAGCTCGGCCATGACGTCGCGGTCGAAATGCGTTTCGAGGGCCGCAGCCCGACCGACAATTTCGCCGTGACCGGCCACGATTCGCGACTCGGACAAGTGGTCTCCAACCTGCTCTCGAACGCACAGTCCTTCTCCGAGCCCGGCAACAAGGTGCGCCTCACCTGCCGCCGCGTACGCGGAGAGATCGAGATCGTGGTCGACGACGACGGCCCCGGAATCCGCGACGACGCGCTGGAGCGCATCTTCGAGCGCTTCTACACCGACCGCCCTCATCAGGGCTTTGGCCAGAACTCCGGCCTTGGCCTGTCGATCTCCAAGCAGATCGTCGACGCGCATGGCGGACGCATCTGGGCGGAGAACCGCCTCGGCCCGGCGGACGAGGACGGCGCGCCCAGTGTTGTCGGCGCGCGTTTCGTGGTGAGGCTGCCGGCGCTATGAGCGACGGTGGGCCCAGCGTTCACGCCTCGGCGGTCAAGGTTGGAGATCTGGCGGTGCTGATCCGCGGGCCCTCGGGCTCCGGCAAGTCGCGCCTTGCCTTCGATTTGATCATGGCAGGACGCAGCGGCGTGCTCGAAACGGCCGTTCTGGTCGGTGATGACCGTGTCCATCTGGCGACAGTCGGCCGCGAAATTGAGGTCCGCCCCGCCCCGGTTCTGGCCGGCCTGATCGAGATCCGGGGGCTGGGAATCCGCCGCTGCGACTTTGTGGAGCATGCGACCGTCGGCCTCGTGGTCGATCTGGACGCCGCGGATGCGGAGCGGCTGCCGCCGGCCCAATCCCTGAAAACAGCCATTTTAGGTGTCGAAATACCACGAATCCCAGTCGGCCGCGACTATTTGCCCCTTCCTCTGGTTGTCGCGGCCTTGACCACTACCAAGAGTTCATCTCCCGTTAACCCTTCAGGCGATTGTTTGAAGGGAAATGGTAACCATATGAACCCCACACTCGCGACCGAATAGACCGGCGCAGCTCCCCTTATCCATCCGTCTAGATTCAGGGAGATACGCAACATCCCCTCTTGCGCGGGGGCTCTGGATGGTCAAAGTGGCGCGTTCGTGCGGTGCACCAAAAGCGCCCGCGAGGAGTTTTCCGATGATTGGTCTAGTACTTGTGACCCACGGGCGCCTTGCCGACGAATTCAAGGCAGCGCTTGAACATGTCATGGGCCCACAAAAGCAAATCGAAGCGATCACGATCGGCGCCGAAGATGATTCCGATCTCTGTCGAAGCGACATTATCGAGGCGGTTAACCGCGTCGATTCCGGCGACGGCGTCGCGATCCTCACCGACATGTTCGGCGGCACGCCGTCCAATTTGGCAATATCCTGCATGAGCCGGCCGAAGGTCGAGGTGCTCGCGGGCATCAACCTTCCCATGCTGGTGAAGCTCGCCAAGGTGCGCGAGGAGCGTCCGCTCCCCGACGCGATCGCGATGGCCCAGGAAGCCGGCCGCAAATACGTCACCATCGCCAGCCGCGTCCTCGCCGGCAAATGAGCGACGAGGCGCCGCAAGCCGGGACGGGCGTGCCCGCGGGCGCGATCTCCAAGGACCTCCTGATCATCAACAAGCGCGGCCTGCACGCGCGGGCCTCCGCCAAGTTCGTTCAGGCCGTCGAGCGTTTCAGCGCGCAGGTCTGGGTGACGCGCGGCGGCGAAACCGTCGGCGGCACCTCGATCATGGGCCTGATGATGCTCGCCGCCGGTCCCGGCACCACCATCACGGTCGCCGCGTCCGGCGATGATGCCGAGGCCGCGCTCGCGGCGATCACCGAACTCGTTGAAAGCAAATTCAACGAGGAAGGGATTTAGGCGGATTCGCTTCGATCAATTCCCCGGCGGCGCGATGTAGATGTTCCAGCTCATCGACGGACCGGCTTTGCCGTGAGTGAAACGGCGCGTCGTCATTACGATGCGCTCGGCCTTCGGCGCAACTTCGGACACCCATTTTTCGAACGCCGGCAGGCGACCATCGGCCGGGTCGAACACGCCGATGAAGCCGTATCGCTTGACGTCATCGGGCGAAATCAATCCGGACCCCCAGGCCTCGAGCGGCGTGAACGCGGCCGGATGATCCGGGCTGTAGAACACCATCGGCTGGATCGATTCCATGGTGCCGGCGACGACCGCCCAGTGCGAGGCGAAGCGCGCGTGCCAGGCCTGCGTCAGCTCGCGCGCGAGATCCGAGCGCGCGCCGTAAGTCGCCGTATTGCCGGCATTGGCCGCCATCTCGCGGGCGGCGATCCAGGGCGAGGCAATGAGCGTGGCAACGCTGAGCACGAGCCAGATCGCGACAATGTTGAACAGCGCAGCGCTCTGCACCCGCAACGCCGGGATCGCGACCAGCGCCAAGGGCACCAGGAAGAACAGCGAGATGCCCCAATCGGTCTTCATGTAGATGCTGAAGGCCAGCGCGCCGAGCGCGGGGCCGACCGCGACGATGATCTGGATGAGCCAGACGTTGCGCGCCTGCGAAAGGTTCACGCTGGAATTCGCGCCGCGCGCCCAGTCCCGCGTGACGATGCGCAAGGGCGCACGCAGGAGCAGCCTGAACCAAGGTGGCACCAGCGCCATCGCCAGCGCGGCCAGCGCCACCGGCAATGCCAGCAGCGCGACATTATGCAGGGCATAGCCGGTCACGAGCTGATGCACCTGGCCGCTGTCCTCGAGGCTGTAGGTATCGCCGGCATAGGTCAGCGGCACGAAATGCGCGTCCGCCAGCCACACGATGTGCGGGATCATCGCCACCACCATCGTCGCGATCGCAACCCACGGTGCCGGCGACGACAGGAATCTCATTCGCTCCGGATGGATCAGCGCGGCAAGCCCGATGGCGCCGATCATGGTCAGCACCCAGTATTTGGTCATCAGCGCCAGCGCGCCGGCAAGGCCGAGCAACACTCCGGACTGCCAGCTCCGCTTCTCGAACGCATTGAGATAAGCGAGCACGAGGAGCGGCAAGGTGACGAGCTGGAGCAGGTCGGGATTGTACTTGAAACCCTTGAAATTGAAGATCGGGTAGAGCGCGACCATCACCACGACCAGGAACGCGCGCCGCGCATCCACGACGCGCAGCGCGATGAGCCAGCAGATCACCATACCGGTGCCGACGGTCGCCATCGCCAGCGCATAGGTCGCCCAGTCCGTCGGCGGGAACACTGTGAACCAGAGGCCGGCGACCCAGCCCGACAGCGGCGGGTGCTTGCCATAGCCCCAGAGGAATTTCTGCCCCCAGCCCCAGGCTTCCGCGACGTCCATGTGAACGTCCTGCGCTGCCTTGAGATTGATCAGGATGAAGGTCCAGAGCACCGCATGCAGGATGGCGAGCTGGATCACCAGCCAGAGGCGCGCTTCGGGGCGGGTCGCGCTGGCAACCAGCCAGGCGCGAAAGCGGGCATAGCTCACCCGGGTCTTCGCGCGCGCTCGGGCAGACGGGATCGAGGTCGTCGTCATGGGCCTGGACATCAGGCGTTGCGTAGCGCGTTTCGGGCCTTCGTGGAATCAGCTTGGCGTGAACAAAGGCCCTGAAAATACAGCAATATGGTTGCCGCACGGGGATGTGAGTGGTATCCCGCGCCCATGACGACCGTCCCCATTTCCAACATCCGCAATTTCTCCATCGTCGCCCATATCGACCATGGCAAATCGACGCTGGCCGACCGCCTGATCCAGATGACCGGCGGCCTCACCGACCGGGAAATGGCGGGCAAGGAGCAGGTGCTCGATTCCATGGACATCGAGCGCGAGCGCGGCATCACCATCAAGGCGCAGACGGTTCGCCTCGCCTACCGCGCCAAGGACGGCAAGGATTACATCTTCAACCTGATGGATACGCCCGGCCATGTCGACTTCGCCTACGAAGTTTCGCGGTCGCTGGCGGCCTGCGAGGGTTCCCTGCTGGTGGTCGACGCCAGCCAGGGCGTCGAGGCGCAGACGCTCGCCAACGTCTACCACGCGCTCGATGCGGGGCATGAGATCGTTCCGGTCCTGAACAAGGTCGATCTTCCCGCCGCAGAGCCGGAGAAGGTCAAGCAACAGATCGAGGACGTCATCGGCATCGACGCGTCCGAGTCCGTGATGATCTCGGCCAAGACCGGTCTCGGCGTGCCCGACGTGCTGGAAGCGATCGTCACCCGCCTGCCGCCGCCGAAGGGCGACCGCGAAGCGACCCTGAAGGCGCTGCTGGTCGACAGCTGGTACGACGTCTATCTGGGCGTGGTGGTGCTGATCCGCGTCGTCGACGGCGTCATGAAGAAGGGCAGCCGGGTCCGCATGATGGGCACGGGCGCGGCCTATGACATCGAGCGCGTCGGCTTCTTCACCCCGAAGATGACGCAGGTCGACGAGCTCGGCCCCGGCGAGATCGGCTTCATCACCGCCGCGATCAAGGAAGTGGCCGACACCCGTGTCGGCGATACCATCACCGACGACAGGAAGCCGGTCACCGAGATGCTGGCGGGCTTCAAGCCGGCCATTCCCGTGGTGTTCTGCGGCCTGTTCCCCGCCGACGCCGACGACTTCGAGACCTTGCGGGCGGCGATGGGCAAGCTGCGCCTCAACGATGCCAGCTTCTCCTACGAGATGGAGACCTCGGCCGCACTCGGCTTCGGCTTCCGCTGCGGCTTCCTCGGGCTGTTGCACCTGGAGATCATCCAGGAGCGTCTGTCGCGCGAATTCGATCTCAACCTGATCGCGACCGCGCCGAGCGTGATCTACAAGATGAGCCTGACCGACGGACAGGAAATCTCGATTCACAATCCCGTCGACATGCCTGATGTGGTCAAGATCGCGGAGATCCAGGAGCCCTGGATCGAGGCCACGATCCTCACCCCCGACGAATATCTCGGCAGCGTGCTGAAGCTGTGCCAGGACCGCCGCGGCTCGCAGAAGGAGCTGACCTATGTCGGCTCCCGCGCCATGGTGAAATACGATCTGCCGCTCAACGAGGTCGTGTTCGACTTCTACGACCGCCTGAAGTCGGTCTCCAAGGGCTACGCCTCGTTCGACTATCATCTCACCGACTACAAGCCGGCCGATCTGGTCAAGATGCAGATCCTGGTCAACAACGAGCCGGTCGACGCACTCTCGATGCTGGTGCATCGCACCCGCGCCGAGGGGCGCGGCCGCGCCATGGTTGAGAAGATGAAGGATTTGATCCCGCCGCACATGTTCCAGATCCCGATCCAGGCGGCGATCGGCGGCAAGGTGATCGCGCGAGAGACGGTGCGCGCGCTGCGCAAGGACGTCACCGCAAAGTGCTACGGCGGCGACATCACGCGTAAGCGCAAACTTCTGGAGAAGCAGAAGGAAGGCAAGAAGAAGATGCGGCAGTTCGGCAAGGTCGACATCCCGCAGGAAGCCTTCATCGCCGCGTTGAAGGTGGACAGCTGAGGCGACGGCTTTAGGCCGCCGCGAGCGCGGCGAGACAGGTCCGGTCCGCGCTTTTCGGGACCGAAAACAAAAAAACGCGAAAACAACCCCATGCACAGTAGCGAGGGGCTTGTTCGGATTGAACTTTTGATTTTCAGAATTTCGTTTGACTCGTCGGGCAAAACAGGGGCATTATGCCATCATGCAGCACGTGGCAATGCCGTGCGCATGAGAGGCAGCATCGGCCTCCCGACGCTTTGGGAAGATGTGGGCTTCAGGCGAATTGCTTCTACGCCGGTGGAAGCATCACTCCCGTCAACTCGCCCAGCCTGTCCAGAAGCCGCTCCTGAAAATCGGGATCAACTGCTTCGTGCGCCGGCTCTTGTTGCCGGAGGTCATGCCAGTAACGACCGCTGACCAGGGCGGCGGGATCATCGCTCACAGCGAGCCAGGTCTGCGTCCGTTGTCCGGTGGCCACGCCGACCGGCGCTCCGGCACCGCCCATTTTGGTGCGCGCCCAGCCGGGATCGACGGCGTTGCTCAGCACCTGCGGCCAACGCCGCGCCAAGGCAAAGGCCAGTGCGACCATGTGCAGTTTGCTCTCCGCGTACGCCTTGGCCGGATCCCAGGTTCGCCTCGTCCAGTCGAGATCGCTCAACGATCCCTCTCCGCCGCGATGTAGTCCGCTGCTGAGATACACCAGCCGATCGGGGCGCTTCATCAGGGCGGTGAGCAAATAGGGCGCGAGCGTGTTGATTGCCAGGGTGGTGGCGTGGCCTTCGGGCGTCGGGCCGCGGCTGCGCTCGGTATAGACCCCGGCGTTGTGGATGACCGCGTCCATTCGTCCGATTGCGTTGACCTGATCTGCCACGTGTCTCGTCTGGGCGGCGCTCTTGAGATCGCCGATCACGACCCGTGCGGAATGCGATTCAAGCTCGGAGATTGCGGTCGCACGTTCCGCTGATCGTGCGTGCAGGACGACCTGGTGGCCCTGTTCGAGCAGAGACTGGGCAGCTGCGCGGCCCAGACCGTCCGTGCTGCCGGTGATGAAGACGATTGCCATTGCCGCTCCTGTTCGATCCCCGCTTCGGCGCCTGCGTCGAAACCTCAAGGAGAATGCAACATGTTCGACTGATCATGCCGTGGCGCAAGGAGCGCCGAACGAAGACATCACAACCGAACAATCTTCCGGGATGCGCATTAACATCCGATAAGTTGGGAATGACCGCATGTCGAATTTCGTCATGCTGCTGGTCGAGGACGACTCGCTCCAGCGCGAAGTTCTATCCGACCTTCTCAAGGACGAAGGGTTCGAAGTCGTCGAATGCGCCACTGCGGAAGCCGCGGAGCTTATCGTGGCGTCGACGGGCACGGAGCTACGGGCGCTCATCACCGATCACAACCTCGCGGGGAGAATGACCGGGCTCGAGCTCGCAGAGTACGCTCGCAGTGCTCATCCGGGGCTCAACATCGTGCTGATGTCCGGGACGGTGATGGCGCCGCTGCCGCCCAACACGACCTTTTTGCGCAAGCCGTTTGCGCCCGCCCATTTGCTGGCGGCCGTGTAGAACCAGGATGCTCTCGAAGGTCATCCGCCCGAATTTTCTGCGCCGACGGCGTTCTCGCTCTCCGGCACCGTCAGCCGGACGGAATGACCCTGCCGCATGGCGAGCGATGCCGCGGCCACAGCCGCCTCGAAAGCGGCTTCCTTGGTCTGGTAAGTGTTCCGGATTTCGCCATCGTGGTCGACGTGCCAGGCACCGTCCCTGCCAACAATATCATAGGCTGCGAGGCCCATAGTCTATCCCTCCTTCATGCGTCCGGTGTTGCCTTGGACGCCTGGGTGCTGCTCACCGGGTCCGACGCCGGGAAACTGTCCTTCAAGCCCTTGTTCAACTCGTCGTCCTTGGCCCTGTCGCGTCGAATGCCACGCTTGAGATCTTCCGCGTTCTTGTCCGGCGGTGCCGGATCGAATTTCTCGGTCATGCAAGTGTCCTTTCGCTACCTCAAACGCCTTGAGCTCCTGACCGTTCCTTCAGAGGAACCAACGCTCTGTCCGGTTTGGTGTTGAATGGAAAACCAGAGGGCGCCCGCAGCGCGGGTCTCTTTCATTCAGGTTGCGCCTCCAGCTATAATGCACCCTGAGATAGTATACGCATCGTTCCAATCAGGAGAATGCAATGAAAGCGTCGGTTCTTGCGTTAGGGGGCTTGCTGATTTTGTCGATCACATCAGCGAACGCAGCACCCAAAGCCACTGTCGCCCCGACCACGGCGGCCAGTTCGGTCGCATGTTCCACCTCGGGTGGCGGCTTTGGGAGCTATCCGTCAGGCTGCCGAAACGGAGCTAACTTCAAGACCTACAATGAATGCAAGGAATCAGGCGTCAAGCGCGGCTGGAGACACGAAGACATGGCGTGGTACTGCAGCGGTCTGGGACTGCAATAGCGAGCGGTCTTTGTGCTTTTCACGCCGCGAACTGGAGTGGCCCATGGAATGCACAATCCGTCCTGCACTTGAAGATGACGCCGCTCATATCAGCGCGGTCATCGTGCGTGCACTGCGGGAAGCCAACGCGAAGGATTATCCGAACGAGGTCATCGAAAGGATCGTGCGCGGCTTCAGTCCGGACGCTGTGCGGCAGCTCATTGGGCAACGCACCGTTTTTGTCGCTACCATCCGCAGCCGCATCGTCGGGACCGCGAGCCTCGACGGGTCCGTCGTCCGCACTGTCTTCGTCGCTCCACACGTTCAGGCCCGCGGCATCGGCAAGCTGCTGATGGCCGAGATCGAGCGTACCGCACGCGAGCGCAACATCCCTTCGCTGACCCTTTCTTCCTCAATCACCGCTGAAACCTTCTACGCCGGCCTTGGATTCAGGGCGGCGCGCGACAGCTATCATGGTGACGAACGCACGGTCGTCATGGAGCGATTGCTCGATGGCAGCTCGTAAGATGGGCTTGGCGCTTGCGAAACCCATCGCCCCTCATTGATCCTCCCCGCCAAATCCGCCACGATAGTGCCTCTCGCACTCGCGATGGAATGGAGCAAGGAAAGGCAAATGTCCGAGCTTCCTAGAGCTGGCCTGACTGAGCCGCCGGCGTCGACCATGCAGATGCTCGCGCACGCGCCCATGAGCGACGTCATCGATGCCTTGGCCGGCAGACGGATCACCGCGAGAGCGCTGGCGGAATTCTATCTCGCGCGCATCGCGGCCTATGACCGCGACGGGCCTAAGCTCAACTCGGTCCGTGCACTCAATCCCGATGCGCTCGCCGGCACGCTCGACGGCACGAGGCCGTCGGCCCAGCGGCCGCTGGCGGGCGTCCCTATCCTACTCAAGGACAATATCGCGACCGGAGACGAACAGCCGACCACGGCGGGCTCGCTGGCGCTGGAGGGCGCGCGCGCCAGGGATGATGCCACCATCGTCAAGCTGCTGCGGAGCGCCGGCGCGGTGATCCTGGGCAAGGCGAACCTGACGGAGTTCGCCAACATGCTCGCGATCGACATGCCCTCGGGCTATTCATCGCTGGGCGGGCAGGTGAAGAACCCCTACGCACCAGGGCTGATGGACGAGCACGGCATCCCGGTTCTGACCCCAGGGGGCTCAAGCTCGGGTTCGGCGGTCGCGGTGGCGGCCGGACTGTGCGCGGCCTCGATCGGTACCGAAACCTCGGGCTCGCTGCTGCACCCCGCCAGCCTGAACGGCCTCGTCACCGTGAAACCGAGCGTCGGGCTGATCAGCCGCGCCGGCATCCTGCCGCTTGCGCACAGCCAGGACACCGCCGGTCCGATGACGCGCACGGTGCGCGATGCCGCGATGTTGCTGAATGTGCTGGCTGCCAAGGACCCGCTCGACCCAGCGACGCAAGAGCAGCGGCGGCCGGCCGACTACACCGCCGGCCTCGTCGCCGACGCGATGAAGGGCGCGCGCATCGGCGTGCCGAGCGACCCCGCTGACCCGCTGAACGATTGCTATTACGGCAAGCTGCCGGCGAAGTCGGCCAAGCTGATGGCTGAGGTGATCAAGGTGCTGGAGGATCTCGGCGCCGTCATCGTGCGCGCCAGCATGCCCACACTTGGCTGGATCGGTGGGCCGGGCACGACCATGGCTGTGCTCAACCGCAATCCGCTCAGCGCCCACAAAGGCACGGTCGCAAGGCCGCCGGTCGTCTTTCTGTACGAGCTGAAGCACGATCTCAATCTCTACCTGAGGGATTGGGCGACCAACACTGACATCAAGACCATGGCCGACATCGTGGCCTTCAACGCAGCAAACGCCGACAATGCGCTGCGTTTCGGACAGGACCACTTCCTCGCCGCTGACTTGACCAGGGGCGATCTGAGCGAGCCCGAGTACAAGTCCGCACGTGCCATGGACCTGCTCTCCGCGAGGACGCGCGGCATGGACGCCTATATGAACCAGCACGAGCTCGACGCGGTGCTATTCCCCGACGCCTATGGCGCCGCAATCGCCGCCAAGGCAGGTTATCCCAGCGTCATGGTGCCCGGCGGATTCGTCTCGGGGACAGACGACGGCAAAGACACGCCCGACTATCCGCTCGGCGTCACTTTCGCAGGGCGCGCCTGGAGCGAGCACAAGCTGCTGCGTCTGGCGTATGCCTTCGAGCAAGCAACCAACGCACGCAGGCCGCCGTCGGGTCTGCCCGAGCTGTGATGTCGCCCGTGTCAGCGCGAGCTGGCGAGACCGACGCTAGGACCAGCTTGATCCTCCCCGCCGGATAGACCACGATTGCCTCCTTACCGCTCACACCAAGAATGGGCGAGGAAACGCGCATGAACGCAACTCCCGGATACCAAAGCCGGTATCGCTACCGCCGCGCGGCGAGCACGTTCGAAGGAGGGGTTTGCAACGCTGCGCGCCTCTCGCTGAGGGCATGATCGAACAGTTCGAGCACCAGGCCGAAGGCTGCCAGCTCCTCTTCCTCGATGGCGCCGTCATCGTAGCAGCCAAGTGTTTCGACGATGATGGCGTCGACCTCCTGCTGCATGGCCAATAGCTCGTGGTCGAATTCCGCGGTGCGCACCTTGGAAACCAGCGCCAGAATTCTGTTGCGATGGCCAGTGTTCTCGTCGCGTTCATCCCGATTCAGATATTGTCGCAGCCAGGCGCCGGCCGAGCCAATGCCGGAGAGAAGCAGGAGCGCAAACCAGAAGTAGTCGCCATATCTGTCGAGGAAGGTGCGCTCGGTCCCGTCGATCACGGCCGCCGCTCCCCGATGAACCGGCAGCTCGGCTTCCTTCTCGGTGTCCGGCTTGGTGATTTGCGCAGCGCCAGGCACCTGCCTGGCAATCGCCTGCCGGAGGGCAAATTGCTGGCGGTAAAACGCTGACACTGTCGTTTCGGACAAGGCTTTCCGGGCGACGATCAAATGGCTGACACTGACGGTCTCCACCTTGTCATCGGGCCAGGCTGGATTCGCATTGAAAATGCTTGGCGGAATTTCCTCCGATTCATAACGCGGATGCTTCAGGGCGATGGCTTCCGATGCGTCGATCGCGAGAAATTTCGGCTCGCCACGCGCCCGGGCGGTCGCGGCGACGGCGTCGGCAGTTATCTTGCTGTCGAGCGGACCGACAGCCATGAAGGCGTCGAGGCTCGGGTCACGCGCCAGCTCCTCGAGCTGGCCAGTGCCGAATTGAGTGACCGTGACCTTGTCCGGCTCCACACCGGCGGCGCTCAGGATGACTCTCAGCAACGCGGCGTTCGCCGGGGTCGCGCCGATCACCCCCACCCTGCGCCCTGCGAGATCGGCGACCTCCTTGATTTTGGGCGCCGGCTTTCGCTTGGAGCCCTTGCCCGCCGGTCCCGAAGAAGACCACAGCACGACGAAGTTCTTGCGCAAGATGACGGCTGTTTGCGCGTCGGCCGGCATTTCCAGATCGCCGCGACCGACCGCAAGGTCGGCCTTGCCGGCACCGAGCAGAGCGAGAGCTTCGGCCGCTCCGGCGGTCGCGATCGGAGACAACCTCACCGTCCTGCTTTCGTTGGCAAAGGCCTCGGTCATCGCTTCGATCACCTTGTGATCGTTGCTTCCCGGCGGTCCGACGGCAATCCGAAGCGTTATCGGCCGCAGCGCGTAATACAACGTGCCCGCAGCGGCACCGAAAACGAGAAATCCGATGGCTAAAATCAGCAATAGGGTCTTCGTCTGTCTCCGCCCTCTGCGGGCTGCGTCACTGCGTTTCATCGGAGCATCAGACGAGGACATTTGCCGCTGCCGGTTGGAGGCCAAAATCGCTGCCTGTTTCGGAACAGTATCATGCTCTTCTGGAAAACGATAATGTCGGAGCAGCCCCAATAGTTTCTTGGCCCGGCGTGAGCCTTTCGAGCTTGCGCGATCATCTCTGATTCCGCACTTCACGTGGCGATGGCCGGATTGACGCCACACCAACTTGATCCCCCTCGCCAAATAGATCACCATCGTGCGATTGACCGCTCACGGTAGAATGGGCGAGGAAACGCGCATGAACGCAACTTCCGGATTTGGCCTCGTCGAGCGGGCACGGGCTATTGCGCCGCTGATCGCGCGCGAAGCCGACGAGATCGAGCGGACGCGGCGACTGACCGATCCCGTCGTCGGCGCGCTGATCGAGAACGGGCTCTATCGCGCGCTGCTGCCGCAGAGCCTTGGTGGCGCCGAAGCGCCGCCGGAAGCCTTCATGCAGATGCTGGAGGAGATCGCGAAAGCGGATGCCTCCACCGCCTGGTGCCTCGGCCAATGCACGGTCTGCGCCATGATCGCGGCCTCGCTCGACCACGACACCGCGCAGGAGATCTTCAACACGGCGCCGGGCATCCTCGCCTGGGGCGCGATCGCGCATGAGGCGCGGGCGGTCGAAGGCGGCTATCGCGTCACGGCGCGCTGGGATTTTGCCTCCGGCTCGCGGCAGGCGAGCTGGCTCGGCGCGCATGTCCGCATCGTCGGAGCCGACGGCGCGCCGCGGAAAAATGCCGACGGCTCGGCGGAGGTGCGCACCATCCTGTTTCCGGTCGCGAGCGGCGTGCTGCACGACGTCTGGCAGGCGATCGGGCTCGCCGGCACCGGCACCGATTCCTACGAGGTCGCCGACCTGTTCATCCCCGAGCGCTTCACCGCGTTTCGTGACGTGCCGTCCGCGCTACGCGAGCAGGGTCCTCTTTACAGGATCGGCACCGGCTCGACGTTCAGCCTCGGCTTTGCCGCGGTGTCGCTCGGCGTGGCGCGCGCCACGCTGGATGCCGCGATCGCGCTGGCGCGCGGCAAGCATCAGTCGCTGGCGGCAAGCGCCATGCGCGACAACCAGGCGGTCCAGGGCCTGATCGGCCGCACCGAGGGCGACCTGCGGGCCGCGCGCGCCTATCTCTATGCGACGGCAAGTGCGATGTGGCGCGATCTCTGTACGACCGGCGAATTCAGCGCGGCACATCGGGGCTCGGTTCGCCTCGCCGCGACCTGGACCATCCACCAATCGGCCAAAGTGGTCGACACCGCCTATCACATGGCCGGCGCGACCGCCGTATTCCGCAGCAATCCGTTCGAGCGCCGCTTTCGCGACATGCACGCCATCGCTCAGCAGATCCAGGCGCGCGACACGCATTACGAGGATGTCGGTAAGATGATCCTTTCAGGGGACCGCTGACGTCGAGCAGTTACGAAAGTGCACGCACGCTGACCTATATTGAGTTGCCCTCCGGCGTCTTCGTCGCTGAACCTTCGTGAATTTTCTCCGACTAATTTCCATAGCTACAGGAACGACAGCTTTTCCGCTGTAACCGCGCCGACCACATGGAAGTGATGATTCCGAATTCTTCTTAGCGCGCTGGATTTGCACAAGAGAGGTCCGTTATGGGCCGAACAGCTGGCAGGAAAGTCAGTTGCCATGCCATTCAGGGGCGTTCGCCGGGATGGCACCATGGTGGCATTCTCATTGTCGCCATCCTCTGCATCGCATGCACTTTCCTGTTTGCGAGCGAGGCCGTGGCTCAATGCTCGGCGCGAGACGTCCTGCGGAATCACCTGAAGCTCAAGCAAGCGCCGTCTGGGCCGCAAATCCCAATCAAATCCGCCGTCGATGTCCCTGCGTGGAAGACGATCAGGATCGGGACGTTTGCAAACTTCTTCGCCCTCAGTAACGCTTTGGATGCGGCAGGTGGTGGCATCGGAAACTCGGCCGGCGAAATTCTCGCGCGGCCGACGTTTACCGTGAGCGCCACGACAACGAGCGTAGAGCTTTTCACGGTGTCGGCAGCCGAACTGGGCTTTCGGACCGACACTGCGTTGCTGGCAGACATCTACGCGCGCGCCAAACAATTGGGTTTCGGCCTGGCGGCTGCAGAAGTCGGACCACAACTGAGGCTTCAATATTTCGACCAGCCGATCGGTGAGTTTCTCATCATCGGAATGGAGCCAATCAGGACCTGGCAGGGCGCCCCCGTCATCTTGAATGTAGCCAATGGCGGCGCGGGACTTATCCTCATCGGCCAGGATGGCAGCGCCGACGCACAGATCCCCGCGGCATCCCGTTTTGTATTCGTGCGGTCCCATGAAACCGCTCCTGCCGAGGCCGTAACACTTGTCGGCCACTGAATTTCCGGGTTTGTGCATCTCGAGACGCAAGACAACAGGTCAGCACCTTAACCCTAGGCCACCAGCGCGGCGTCCTCGCCTACGCCGTCGATGCCGCGCTGCGCGGCGAGCAGGCTGATGATCTGCGCATTCGGCCGGGCCTTGCTGAACAGAAAGCCCTGGCCTTCGTCGCAGCCCTCAGTGCGGAGGCAGCTCAGCTCGGCTTCGGTCTCGACGCCTTCGGCGGTGATGGTGACGCCGAGGCCTTTGCCGAGGCTGACGATCGAGCGAATGATCGCCTGTGCCTCGCGATTGGCGCCGAGATCGCGCACGAAGGACTGGTCGATCTTGATCTTGTCGAACGGGAAGCTGCGCAGATAGCTCAGGCTGGAATAGCCGGTGCCGAAATCGTCCATTGAGATGCGCACGCCGAGCGCGCGCAGCGCGTGCAGCGTCGCCAGCACCTGGGCGCTTTTCTCCAGCAGCAGCGTCTCCGTGATCTCGAGTTCGAGCCGCCGCGGCGGCAGGCCGGAATGCTTCAGCGCATCCGTCACCACCGAAAGCAGATTGCCGCTGCGGAACTGGAGCGGCGACAGGTTGACGGCGACGCGGACGTCGTCCGGCCAGGTTGCGGCATCGTGACAGGCCCGGCGCAGCATCAGGCCGCCGAGCGGGTTGATCAACCCGGTTTCTTCCGCGACCGGAATGAACTCGGCCGGCGAGACCATGCCGCGCTCCGCATGCGGCCAGCGCACCAGCGCCTCGAAGCCGGTGATGCGGCCGCTCTGGAGGTCGATCAGCGGCTGATAGTACGGCCGCAGCACGTCGTTCTGAATGGCGTCGCGCAGCTCGACCTCGATCTTGCGGCGGGTCTGCGCTTTCGCATCGAGCGCCGCCTCGAAGAACGCGAACGATCCGCGCGCATCCAGCTTGGCGCGCGACAGCGCCATGTCGGCGCTCTTGAGCAGCTTTTCGGAATCGTCGCCGTCGCCCGGCGCCATCGCGATGCCGATGGAGGCACCGACCACCACGGAATGGCCGTCGAGCAGATAGGGATCGGCGATGGCTTCGAGCAGGCGCTTGGCCAGCAGCACCGCATCCTCGGGACGCGTCAGGCCGCTCTGCACGATGGCGAACTCGTCCGAGTTCAGCCGCGCCAGCGCGTCGTTCTCGCGCAAGGTCGAACGCAGCCGCTTGGCGACGCCACGCAGCAGCTTGTCGCCGACCGCGTGTCCCAGCGTGTCGTTGACCGCCTTGAAATTGTCGAGCCCCAGCATCAGCAGGGCGACCTTGTCGGTGCTGCGCCTCGTATGCAGCAGCATCTCGTCGACCTGCTGGCGCAGCAGATTGCGGTTTGGCAGGCCGGTCAGCCCGTCATGCTGGGCCATGAAGGCGAGCCGCGCCTCGGCGCGCTTGCGCTCGGTGATGTCCATCAGCGCGAGCAGCACCGCGGGCCGCTCGGCATAGATCAGTTCGCGCGAATAGATCGCAAGGTCGATCAGGGCGCCGTCGGCCCTGACGTGCTTCCAGGTGCGTCCGGCCTGCTCCTCGCCGGCCGCATCGGCGGTCCAGGGCGGCTCACTGTCGAAAGCCTGAAGGGAACGGATCGTCAGCCGCTCGAACTCGGCGCGGCTGTAACCGTAATGGGCGACCGCGGCATCGTTGACGCCGAGGATGCGCTCATCGTCCAGCGCGCAGACGATCATGGGGACGGGATTGCCGTCGAACAGCAGGCGAAACGAGGCCTCGCGCTGCTTCAGCTCGGTGATGTCGACGCGCAGGCCGACGACGCCGCCGTCGTCGGTCAGCCGCTCGTCGATCAGGATGACGCGGCCGTCCGCCAGCTTCTGTTCGTGGCGCGCGCCGGGCTGATAGAGCTTTTGCAGCCGCTCGGCGATCCATTCTTCCTCATGGCCGGCAGCCTCGGGATAGTCGCCGCGGGCGACGCCGATGCGCAGCGTGTCCTCGAGGCGCGCGCCTTCCTCGAACAGATCGGCGGTCTTGCTGTAGATCTCCGCGTATTGCTTGTTCCAGAGGACGTAGCGGCCCTCGGCGTCGAGAAACACGATGCCTTGCGGCAGGATCTCGATGGCCTGGCGCAGGCGCTCATGGGCTTTGCGCGCTTCCGCGATCGCGGCCTCAGCCTCGGCACGGCTGCGCAGAACTTCGTCGCGTTCGGACGGAAGATGAGGGGGGCGCGCAAAGCGCGGCTTGCGCGGGTGCAGGCCGCCGAGCACGCTGCCCATTCGCTTTTTCGGCTTTCGAAACCCCAAACTCAACTTCACTCGTCCCAGTCGCACCCAGCGCCGCAACTCTTGGGGCAAGTGTCTGAAAAAAAGGTAATCCTGGGTGGCATGGCGATGGGACGCACGGTCTGGCAGTCTCGACAAAACAGCCCTCATTGCCCGTTTGCAAGGCGCGGCCGTGCCGATGGGCGCTCCAAGCGCATCGCATTGTCGTCATCGGAGAACGAGATGGCGCAAAATTGCGCGCCGCCTTGAATCATTTCCAGGATCGCGCGCGATTGCATGCAGAAGGGAGTGAGCACGCGTGCCGCGCACGAATTTTGATCAATGCATGAGAGGGTTATCGCGTCGTTAAAAACGGCCGGCCGACGCCGCGGAACTGCGACTTTTGAACGAAATTTCAGCGGAAGGACTGTTTCTTAACCCTGGCGCGGTGTTGGGCTATAAGAATGTCAACATGAGTCCCCGCCACCTCGCCCCTCTCCTGCTCGTCATGACGCTCCTGGCCGCCGGCGACGCGCTGGCCCAGGACAAGGGCAGCGTCAACCCAAAGCCGCTGCCGCCGCTCGCCAATCCGAACGATCCCACTATCGGCGCCAAGGAGCTGTTCGCGCGAAAGCTGCTGCCGTCGAAGGGACCGGCGCACGTCATCGGCTCCTATGTGAAGGGCTGCATCGGCGGCGCCGAGCAGATGCCGCTCAACGGCGACAATTGGCAGGTGATGCGGCTGTCGCGCAACCGCAGCTATGGTCACCCCGCGATGATCGCGCTGATCAAGCGGCTTGCGGCAAGAGCGCACAAGGACGCGGGATGGCCGGGCATCCTGGTCGGCGACATCGCCCAGCCGCGCGGCGGGCCGGCGCTGTCCGGCCATGCCAGCCACCAGATCGGCCTCGATGCCGACATCTGGCTGACGCCGATGCCTGACCATCGCTTATCGCGCGAGGAGCGCGAGGACATGTCGGCGGTGATGATGGTGCGCCCGGACCGGCTCGACATCGATCCGAAGGTGTTCACGCCGGGCCATGTGCTGGTGCTGCGCGACGCGGCGCAGGAGCCGGCGGTGCAGCGCATCTTCGTCAATGCCGCGATCAAGAAGGCGCTGTGCCGCGAGGCCAAGGGCGACCGTTCCTGGCTGTCGAAGATCCGGCCGTGGTGGGGCCACGACTATCACTTCCACATCCGCATGCACTGCCCGGCGGGCGCGAGCGACTGCGAGGGCCAGCCGTCGCAATCCGAGGACGAAGGCTGCAAGCCCTCCGATCTCGCCTATTGGTTCAGCGACGGCGTGCTGCACCCCAAACCCCCGCCGGAGCCGCCGAAGCCGAAACCGCCGATGACGCTGGCGCAGATGCCGGCGGCGTGCAAGGCCGTGCTGCACGCGGGCAATGCGAAGCCGTAAAACTCTCCGCCAGGATGACGAATTCCTGGTTGGCGCTATGCGAACCGTCGCCTTTGACCTGTTCCGCCACCCTGTTATGATGACCCAGCGATCGCTTGCCGGACCGTAAGTCCGTCGGGCTTGCCGGAACAGCGCTTCCGCCGGTCGCAGCCTCATTCAACCAACGCCGTCTTGCGCGCGCCGCCTTGCGTGCCCTGAGCGCGCGCATGGAGCGCTTCCGATGTTCCGCCTTTCCGTGATTTTTTCGGCCTTGTTCGTTCTGGTCGCGAGCCTTTCGCCTGTCGCCGCCGAGGACAAGACCATCACCGTGTTCGCGGCAGCCTCGATGAAGAACGCGCTCGATGAGGTCGACGCGGCCTACACCGCCAGGACCGGCGTCAAGTTCAGCGTCAGCTATGCCGCAAGCTCCGTGCTCGCCAGGCAGATCGAGCAGGGCGCGCCGGCCGATGTGTTCGTCTCCGCCGACACCGACTGGATGGATTACGCGATCTCCAAGAAGACTATCAACGAGCCGACCCGGGTCAATCTGCTCGGCAACAGCATCGTGCTGATTGCGCCGAAGGATTCCAGGCTCGACAACGTCCCCATCGGGCAGGGGTTCGACCTCGCAAAACTCGCCGGCGACGGCAGGATCGCGACCGGCGACGTCAAGTCCGTGCCGGTTGGGAAATATGCCAAGGCGGCGCTGACGAGCCTGGGCGCCTGGCAGGCGGCGGAGCCGAAATTCGCGATGGCCGAGAGCGTGCGTGCCGCGCTGACGCTGGTCGCGCGTGGCGAGGCCAACCTCGGCATCGTCTATTCCACCGATGCCAAGGTCGAGCCCGGCGTGAAGATCGTCGGCACCTTCCCGGCGGATTCGCATCCGCCGATCATCTATCCCGTCGCTGCGACCGCGACGGCAAAGGGCGACACAAGCGACTATCTCGCCTTCCTGCGCTCGACCGCCGCCAAGACCATTCTCGAAAAATACGGTTTCAAGTTCCTGATCAGCCCGACAACTTAACCTCTGCCACCTAGCTTCCGCGATTTTGATGCTCGACATCTCTCCCGCCGAATGGACGGCGATCCTGCTCTCGCTCAGGGTTGCCGTGATCGCGACGCTGGTGGCAACGCCGTTCGGCATTGCGCTGGCATGGCTGCTCGCGCGGCGTGATTTCTGGGGCAAGTCGGTGCTCGATGCGCTGGTGCATCTGCCGCTGGTGCTGCCGCCGGTCGTCACGGGTTATCTGCTGCTGCTCACTTTCGGCCGCCGCGGACTCGTCGGCGCTTTCCTGGCGGACCATCTCGGCATCGTATTCGCCTTCCGCTGGACCGGTGCCGCGCTTGCCTGCGGCCTGATGGCGTTTCCGCTGCTGGTGCGCCCGATGCGGTTGTCGATCGAGGCGATCGACCGCCGGCTCGAGCAGGCCGCCGAGACCCTCGGCGCCACTCCTTTCAAAGTGTTCTTCACGGTGACGCTGCCCTTGGCGCTGCCCGGCGTGCTCGCCGGCATGGTGCTTGGCTTTGCCAAGGCGATCGGCGAGTTCGGCGCGACCATCACCTTCGTCTCCAACATTCCCGGAGAGACCCAGACGATTTCGTCCGCGATCTATTCGCTGATCCAGACCCCGGACGGCGACGCCGCCGCGGGACGGCTCGTGATCGTCTCGATCGTGCTGGCGCTCGGCGCGCTGATCGCGGCCGAATGGTTCGCCCGCCGCGCCACCGCGCGCCTGCACGGGAATTGACCATGCTGCGCGTCGACATCGAAAAGCAGCTCGGCGAGTTCTCGCTGTCCGCGTCCTTCGCGAGCGAAGGCCGCGTCATCGGACTGTTCGGAGCGTCGGGCGCCGGCAAGACCTCGCTGGTCAACATGATCGCGGGGCTGCTGCGGCCCGACCGCGGCACCATCGTGATCGACGGCGAGACGGTCGACGACAGCGCGGCCGGCATTCATGTGCCGACCTGGCGCCGCCGCATCGGCTATGTGTTCCAGGATGCGCGGCTGTTTCCGCATCTCAACGTCGCGCAAAATCTCGACTATGGCAGGCGGATGAACCGCCTCGCGCCCGATCCGGCGCAGCACAAGCGCGTCATCGAGCTGCTCGACATCGGCGCGCTGCAGGGTCGCCGCCCCGGAAAGCTCTCCGGCGGCGAGCGCCAGCGCGTCGCGCTCGGTCGCGCGCTGCTGTCGCGGCCGCGCCTGCTGCTGCTCGACGAGCCGCTCGGCGCGCTCGACGAGGGCCGCAAGCTGGAGATCCTGCCCTATCTGGTGCGGCTGCGCGATGAGGCCAACGTCCCCATGGTCTATGTCAGCCACGACGTCGCCGAGCTGCGCCAGCTCGCGACGCAGATCGTGATGCTGAAGCAGGGCCGCGTGACGTCGTTCGGCGGGGTGAAGGTGCTGACGTGAGGGGTCCGTTGAGCAGGCAACGGATGAGGCAAGCCGCCGGCCCACCCTCCGCCGTCGTCCTGGCGAAAGCCAGGACCCATACCGCGTGATCTATCAGCGGCAGGTGGTGTGCGTACCAGCGAAGAAAACGTAACTGCCGGTGTTCGCAAAACTACTCCCCGGGGTAATGGATCGTACCGCGAGCGGCGATCGCGCGGCATTGGATGGTGGCGGTGCCGGCCGAGTGATCCTCGCCGACACCGCTACCGAGACCCGCCACTACCAGCCGCGATCGACGTTGCGCACCTCACCCGATCGCGCGTCCACATCGACCTCCATCCAGCGGCCGGCGCGATCACGGCCTTCGATCTGCCATTCGTCGCCGAGGAACTCGGTGTGCGAGACGGTCATGACGCCGATGTCGGTGGCGACGTCGAGCGCGACCTGCATCGAGATCTGATCGCCGGTGTCATAGGCCATCGCGGGCGCGGCCGATCCGAGCCCGATCGCGACGATGGCCGGCAAGATGAGCTTTCGCATGGATTACTCCTGTCGGATGCGTTTACGCCGCTAAGAACGAGCGGCATCGCGGAGCGTTCCGGGAGCAGCGGTCACGAAGACGCGCAAATCTTCGGCGGTTGCGGCGATTTGGGGGCGATTCCAGCGTTGTCGCCATCGCTCTCCGCCGCCGTCCGGCGAAAGCCAGGACCCATTACCCCAGGGAGGAGAGTGGGTGGGCCAGATCGTAACCACCAGCCTTCGCAAAACAGCTGACGGTGGGCATGGATCCTGGCCCCCGTGCGCAATTGCGCACTAGGCCAGGACGACGAAGAAGCAGACTTGCGCTTCATCAATGACCGCCAACGCGGATGTGGCGTTAAACCCCAGCCACCGAGCTCCACAGATCCGCCAGCTTGCGCCGCAGGACCTGCCTGCGCGTCAGCGGCGCGGGCGTTTCCTCGTCTTCCGGCAGGCGCAGGCCGACGACGTTGACTCGGCCACCGGAGATGGAGCGCGCCACGAGCACGATCGGATCCAGCACGAGCTCCGCGCCCTCTTTCGGCGCGCGGTCGAGATGGACGTCGAAATAATCAGCGAGCGTGTGCCCGCGCTCGTCCTCGCCGACCTCCACGCCGTAGATCTCCGCGAGCTCGGCGAGCGTGTGCTCGCCGGAGACCATGAAGTCGCCCAGCAGATGCGGGTCCGGCGCTGAGCTCGGCTGCATGTCGACGAAGAAGCGGTCAAGCGATTCGGCCTTTTCCGGCGGCGCCAGCAGATAGATGTAATCGCCGGGCGCGATCGGCTCGGCTTCCGCCGGCGTCAAAATGTTCTCCTTGCGGATCACCAGCGTCGGCTTCGACCAGGACGGGATCAGGCCGCGGCGAAAATACAGGCTCTTGGACCGCACCGGATAGCCGACGAGCTGCTGCTCGAGCTGGCCGGGCAAGTCCAATTCGACACGGCGCGGGCCGCGTTCGGCGCGCGGCAGCGCCACGTGCAGCTTGCGCGCGGCCGGCCCCAGGGTCCAGCCTTGCAGGAGGAGCGAGATGATGACGACGACGAAGGCGACGTCGAAATAGAGATAGGCCTTCGACAGCCCGACCAGCATCGGGATCGAGGCCAGGAAGATCGCGACCGCGCCGCGCAGGCCGGTCCAGGCGATGAAGATCTTTTCGCGCCAGTTGAAGCGGAACGGCGCCAGGCAGACGAACACGGCGATCGGCCGCGCCAGCAGCATCAGGACGAATGCGATCCCGACCGCCGGCAGCACGCTGCCGCCGAGCCGGCTCGGCGAGACCAGCAGGCCGAGCAGGACGAACATCACGATCTGCGCCAGCCAGGTCGCGGCGTCCAGGAAGGCCACCACCGAATTATGCGCGCGGGTCGGGCGGTTGCCGATGATGATCCCGGCGAGATAGACCGCGAGGAAGCCTGAGGCATGCATGATCTGCGAGCCGCCGAAGATGACGAGCGCGGCGGTGGTGACAAACGGCGCATGGAGGCCCTGCGGCAGCGCGACCTTATTGAGCGCGATGACGACCAGACGCCCGCCGATCACCCCGACGACGGCGCCCAGCACGGCCTCCTGGGCGAACTCCATCAGCACATGCGCGGCCGTGCCTGTTCCCAGCGAGATGTACTCGACCAGCATCAGGGTCAGGAAGATCGCGAAGGGATCGTTGGTGCCGGATTCCACCTCCAGCGTCGCTCCGACGCGCGGGCGCAGGCGCAGGCCCTGGGTATGCACCAGCAGGAACACTGCGGCCGCGTCAGTCGAGGCCACCACGGCGCCGACCAGCAACGACTCCGTCCAGTTGAGGTCGAGCGCATATTTCGCGAACGGCGCCGTGATCAGCGAGGTCAGCAGCACGCCGACGGTCGCGAGCACCATGGAAGGCGCGAGCACGGTGCGGATGCTGGCAAAGCGGGTCCGCAAGCCGCCGTCGAACAGAATCAGGGCGAGCGCGACCGAGCCGACCAGATAGGTGGTTCGGACGTCGTCGAACTGCAGCTGTCCGGGACCGGAATCGCCCGCGAGCATGCCGATCGCGAGGAAGACGAGCAGAAGGGGCGCGCCGAAGCGCAGCGCAAGCAGGCTTGACAGGATCCCGGCCAACACCAGGACGGCACCGAGCAATATGGCGAGGCTGACACTGTCGAGGGAAGCCATCCACCTTCCGGGTACGAAATCGCTGGAATTGCATCCTTATCGTCGGCGGACTCCCACGCCAACCCATTTTCTCCCGCTCGCGGCAATCTGCCCGCATTTTGCGGCCTTAACGCACTTCACTTGGCGGTGTATCGGTGGTCCGGCCGCGCCCTTTGTGGGATTCTCCGGCGCGCTCGAATCAACGCCTCCCGCCCGCTCCCCGACGAGACCGATAGACATGGACCTCAAAGACTTCATGGAGTTCGTGCAGACCACCGCGCGCAGCGTCGGGGCGGAAATCTCCTCGCCCTGGTTCTACCTGCAATTCGGGCTCATTCTGGCCGCGGCCGGCATCGCCTATGCCGCGGAAGCCGCCGTTCGCAGCCGCGTCGACATGACCTCGCTGGCGATGCGCTGGCCGCTGCCGCTCCGGCACTTCGTCCGGGTGATGGTCTCCAGCGCCTCGACGGCGGTTTTCACCCTGCTCGTGATCGTCTCCCGCGTGGTCATGTACCACGCGACCTGGCCGAGCCGCAGCTATCTCCTGATGGTCGCCGCCAAGCTGGGGCTGGCCTGGCTCGCGATCCGGCTCTTGACCTCGGTGCTGCGCAACGCCTTCATCGTCAAGCTGGTGTCGATCACGGCCTGGTTCGTCGCGGCGCTCTCGATCCTCGGCCAGCTCGATGCGACGGTCGACCTGCTCGACTCTTTCGCCATCGTGCTCGGCGGCCTGCGGCTGACGCCGTTGCTCGTGATCAAGGCGGGTGCGCTGCTGCTCATCGCGCTCTGGCTCACCAACATCGCCAGCAATTTCGCCGAGAGCCGGATCAACTCGACCACAGATCTGACGCCATCGGTGCAGGTGCTGCTGGTCAAGATCATCCGCATCGGCCTGCTTGCGGTCGCGATCGTGATCGCGCTCGGCACGGTCGGCATCGATCTCTCGGCGCTCGCGGTGTTCTCCGGCGCGGTCGGCGTTGGCATCGGTATCGGCCTGCAGAAGATCGTCGCCAATTTCATCTCGGGGATCATCCTGCTCGCCGACAAATCGGTGAAGCCCGGCGATCTCGTCACCATCGGCGACAACACCGGGCGGATCAGCGCGATGAAGACGCGCTATATTTCCGTCGCCGCCGGCGATGGCCGCGAATTCCTGGTGCCGAACGAGGATCTGGTGACGCAGAAGGTCGTCAACTGGACCTACACCGACAAGAACACGCTGGTGAAGATCGCCTTCGGCACCAATTACGACGCCGACCCGCGGCTGGTCTGCAAGCTCGCCGCCGAGACCGCGGCCGCTCACCCGCGCGCGCAGAAGGGCAAGCCGCCGAATTCCATCCTGACCGAATTCGCCGAAGCCGGGATGAAGTTCTCGCTGACCTTCTGGATTGCCGACCCCGACGGCATGGACAACGTCAAGAGCGACGTGATGCTGGCGCTGTGGGACGCCTTCAAGCGCGAAGGCATCCGGGTTCCCTACCCGGTCCGCGAAATCCGCGTCCGCGGCGGCGCCCTGCCGGTGGAAACCATCATGGAAGTCCCGAATTAGGCCCGCTTTCAGGCGCAAGGCAGGGCAGGCCTGACTTGCATGAAGGCGCGCAATCATTAAATTGGGCGCGAAATCAAGCCTTTCCGCCGATATCGAGCCCACCCCAGAAGATTGCGCCCGCATGAGCTACGTCGAAGCTACCGATACCTCGCTCCGCAAGACCGGGCAGATCAAGCTGCATGGACCAAGCGCCTTTGCCGGCATGCGCAAGGCGGGAGCGCTGGTGGCGAAGTGCCTCGACGAGCTCACCGACATCGTCGGGCCCGGCGTTCCGACCGACCGCATCGACCAGTTCGTCCGCGACTTCGCGTTCAGCAACAATGCCTATCCGGCGACGCTGATGTATCGCGGCTACCGCTATTCAACCTGCACCTCGCTCAACCACGTGGTCTGCCACGGCATGCCCGGCGACCGTCCGCTGAAAGAGGGCGACATCGTC
Source organism: Bradyrhizobium sp. Kon56 (assembly GCF_055807635.1). Lineage (NCBI taxonomy): Bacteria > Pseudomonadati > Pseudomonadota > Alphaproteobacteria > Hyphomicrobiales > Nitrobacteraceae > Bradyrhizobium > Bradyrhizobium sp. Kon56. The sequence continues at coordinate 108,942 of NZ_JBVVOU010000011.1, forward strand.
AACATCGACGTCACCTTCATCGTCGACGGCTGGTACGGTGATTCCAGCCGGATGTATGCAGTCGGCCCGATCGCACGCAAGGCGGAGCGGCTGATCGAGGTGACCTATGAGGCCATGATGCGCGGCATCGCCGCGGTGAAGCCCGGCGCCACCACCGGCGACATCGGCCACGCCATCCAGAGTTTCGTCGAGCCGCAAGCCATGAGCGTGGTGCGCGATTTCTGCGGCCATGGCCTCGGGCGCATGTTCCACGACGAGCCGAACATCATCCATATCGGCCGGCCCGGCGAGGGCGTGCAGCTCAAGCCCGGCATGTTCTTCACAATCGAGCCGATGATCAATCTCGGCAAGCCGCATGTGAAGATCCTCTCCGACGGCTGGACCGCCGTGACCCGCGACCGCTCGCTATCGGCGCAGTTCGAGCACTCCGTCGGCGTCACCGCGACAGGTGTCGAGATCTTCACGCTGTCGGAGCGGCACGGCGAGAAGCAGATCGGGTGATCCCGGCGGCTGACGTTCGCATTCGCCGGCTGGCGTGAAGCGGATTTGCCGCCGCAATTGACGGTTGCAAAAACGATTGCCCGCGGCAATGCTGGCGGCCGATGCCCGCCAAGCCCGACCACGGCAAGAGCAAGCCCGAAGAAGCGCCGCACTATCTCGGCCATCGCGAACGGCTGCGCGAGCGCTTCTACAGCGCGGGTGCGGACGCGCTCAGCGACTACGAGCTGCTGGAGATGGCGCTGTTTCCGGCGCTGCCGCGGCGTGACACCAAGCCGCTGGCGAAGTCGCTGATCAAAATTTTTGGCTCGTTCGCCGAGGTCGTGCACGCGCCGGTGGCGCGCCTGCGCGAGGTGGACGGTGTCGGCGAGTCCGCGATCCACCAGCTCAAGCTGCTCGCGGCGGCGGCGCATCGCGTCGCCAAGGGCGGGGTCAACAGCCGCAACGCGCTGTCGTCCTGGAACGAGGTGATCGACTATTGCCGCACCAGCATGGCATTCGCCGACAAGGAGCAGTTTCGCCTGCTGTTCCTCGACAAGCGCAACCAGCTGATCGCCGACGAGGTGCAGCAGACCGGCACCGTCGATCACACCCCGGTCTATCCGCGCGAGGTGATCAAGCGCGCGCTGGAATTGTCCGCGACCGCGCTGATCCTGGTGCACAACCACCCCTCAGGCGATCCCTCGCCCTCGCAGGCCGACATCCAGATGACCAAGGCGATCATCGACATCGCAAAGCCGCTCGGCATCGCCGTGCACGACCACATCATCGTCGGCAAGAGCGGGCATGCGAGTTTGCGCGGGATGCGGCTGATCTAGTAGCAATATCGCGGATCGACCGGGACATAGGAGCCGTCCCGGCGCTGCGCGTAGCAGCCGCGCTGATAGGCGTAATAGCCGGAGCGGCGGCGTTCGCCCTCGGAGGCGATCGCAGCGCCCGTGCCGGCACCGACAACGGCGCCGATGGCGGCGCCGCGGCCTCCGCCGATGGCGCCACCCACGATCGCTCCACCGACGCCACCGAGGATGGCACCGCCAATGGCGTCCTGCGCCGCCGCCTCATGAGCCGGCATCGCGATCACGACCGCCAGACATGCCGCGATAGCGAAACTTCCAATGCGAAGACCTCGAAGCATGCTCGCCCTCCCCTGTGGTCAGACGAGTCATAGCGCCGCAGCCGGATTCGGACCAGAAAAATCACCATTTCGGGACCCGGCGCGTCACGCTATGGCGTCGGAGGCTCGGATCGAAGGCGGCTCAGACCATGGCGCATGCGCAGCACGGGCCGGCCGCTTCATCTCATGCATCGACCCAGCGCTGCACGGCCTCGGCGGTGTCGGCTGGCGTGGTGTTGAAGCAGATCGCGGCGTCGGGCGCCAGGCGGTGGACGAGGTTGAGCACCTTCTCGAACAGCAGCAGACGCTCCCGAGGCTCGCGCAGCCCCGCGCCGATCACGATGCAGTCGAAATTCTCCTCGCGCAACGCTACCGTGACGGCGGCTTCCGCCGCGGCATCGAGATCGATCAGGCAACTCGTGACCTCGTAACCGAGATCGCGCAGGCGCAGCAGCTGCGCATCGATATAGTTGCGCACGAGCTCCGGCGTGAGCTGCGGGAATGCGCTGTAGTCCGCGTTGCCGGGTTCGATGCCGATCGCGAGGACGCGCGTGGTCATGTTGGACTCCCTGGCCAGACTGCCTCGCGTCGCTAACGGGGCAGCGGCCCTGCCGGTTCCGTTGCGGACCGCCGCCCTGATCCCGGTCCTGCCGCTCATTTTCCCGGCGAGGTTGTAACCCACTTCACACGCGGCGCCCCGGCGGCCTGCCAGACTTGCAGGAGATCACGCTGGCCTCACGCCCTGATCACGGCACCTGGTTCATTTCGACTGACGCGCAGTTGCGAAAACTCATTCATTGCGGGAGCGGAAAATGATTTCATTCGAGAGTCTGAAAAGCGAATACGAGCGTAATTGGGCCAATCTCGAGATCCGGCCTTCGCGCCTCTCCGACGCGAACGCGATCGCGCGCAAAGCCATCAACGGCAAGGCGACCTATCAGCAGATCGAGCGGTTGACCGGCGTGCCCTGGTATTTCGCTGCCCTCTGCCACTACCGCGAATCCAATTTCGATTTCGACACCTATCTCGGCAACGGGGAAACGCTCCATCGCGCGACGACGCTCGTTCCGAAAGGACGCGGTCCGTTTGCCACGTTCGTGGACGGCGCCGTGGACGCCTTCAGAATCGAGAATTTTGTCGGCGCTCACGACTGGGGGATCGCGCGGATTCTGTTCCGGCTCGAAGCGTTCAACGGCTTCGGCTATCACGCCAAGGGCTGCAACTCGCCCTATCTCTATGGCGGTTCGACGCTGTATGGCCCGCCCGAGGCAAGGGCCGGAAAATTCGTCCGCGATCATGTGTTCGATTCGAACCACGTCGATTCCCAGCTCGGCACCGCGGTGATCCTGCATGCGATGATGTCGCTGGATTCCTCGATCACCCTCGACGGCAGCCCGCAATTCGCAAGCCGCGCCGAGCCGGAGGACGACGCGGCGTCGACGATCGTTCTCATGCAGCAGGCGCTCAACAAGCTCGGCGCCAATCCGCCGCTCGCGGAGGACGGCATCAGCGGGCCGAAGACCAGGGCCGCGGTCTCGCAGTTTCAGCAGCAGAACGGCCTGAGAGATACCGGACTTCTCGACGGCGCCACCGTCGGCGCCCTCACGCGCGCGGCGCAGTCGGGCCCCACCGGACCGACCGGCGATGTCTCCCGGATCATGAAGCGGCTGGAGGACCTCGCGCAATTGCTGCGGCCGCCGGTCGGCGGTTTGACGCCGGCAACGACGACATCGGGCAATACGCTGCCCGCCACCAATGATCCGATCAGCCTGTTCGAACGGCTCTTTTCCCTCGTCAACAAGTCAGCCCCCATGCCAGGACCAGTCACCCTCACCCCAACCAGCCCCGCTCCCGTCGACCAGTTGAAGCAGGTCGTCGACCTGCTCGGCACCTTGCTCAACCGGGACGGCAAGCCCGTCCTCGGCCAGGTCAATGGCGCGCTCGGCGAGACCATCGGCAAGATGCTCGACGGCAAGAAGACTGCGCTCGGCATCGGCGGCTCGCTGATCACGGCGCTGCTGTCGTCGGTGACGGCGAGCCCCAATGCGGGAGGCCTTGCCGGGTTGCTCGGGACGCTCGTGTCGGCGGTGCCGGGCCTCGGCCAGTTCGCGATGCCGATCTCGCTGGCGCTCACAGCCTGGGGCGTGCTCGGCAAGATGGAGAAGTGGGCCCAAGGCACAGCGCCGCCGCCCAAGCCGACGACGTAGCCTGCCACCATCCTTCGAGACGCCCGCCTATGGCGGGGCCCTCAGGACGATTGCGTTTCGCGGCGCTACTGCCGCAGCATGATCAGGGGATCGGCGGTATCGGGGACGCGCCGCCATTGCGCGTTGTCGTCGGCCTCGAACTGCCAGGCCTCGCCGGCCTTCGACAGCAGGATGATCTGGCCGCGCTCGAGCCGCCATTGCGTCGGGTTGAACTGCGCGATGGCTGCATCGCATTTCGGCTTGAGGAAGACCTGGAAATTGTCCGGGCCGGCTTCCGTGTTGGTCAGCGTCAGCCCGCAGACAGGCTGGCCGTTGCCGCGCACGATCGACCAGTCGCCGATCATCTGGTCCATCGACTTCGCCATCGAGCGGGCGGCGGCGAGGTCTTGCAGAATATAGACGCCCTCGCCTTGCCGCAGGCCCTCGAAGATGCCGGCCTCGACCTCGGTGAAGTCGATCACGGCCTCACCGCTCGAATCCTGCAGGCGGACGATGTCGAGACCCCTGACGCTCCAGGCGACGATGTCCTTGGTGAAAGGCAGCGCGGCCTTGCAGGCCGGCTCCAGCTCGAGCTTGAAGCCTTGCGCCGCGGCGTCGGCCTTGAGCGTGACGACGCAGGTCTTGCTGCGCTCGGTGGTCGAGAGCTCCCACTGCCCGGGCATCTCCTTCTTCAGGGTCGTCGTATCCTGCGCCTGCGCGATGCCGATCGCGGCAACGCATGCCGCAGATGCCAGGACCCGAAGACCTCTCATCAGCGCCCCCTAAACGGCGTTTCCGCCACCGGCGTCAACGGCGCCTTGCCTGAGAACCAGGACTTGAGATTGTCGACCACGAGCTGATCCATCGCGTTGCGCGTCACCACCGAGGCCGAGCCGATATGCGGCAGCAGCACCACGTTCTGCATGGCCTTGAGCTCGTCCGGCACGTTCGGCTCGGCCGCGAACACGTCGAGGCCGGCGGCGAGGATGGTGCCGGACTTGAGCGCCTGGACCAGCGCCGGTTCGTCGATCACCGAGCCGCGCGCAACGTTGACCAGCACCCCGCGCGGGCCGAGCGCCTTCAGCACCTCGGCATTGATCATCTTTTCGGTAGCAGCGCCACCGGGCACGATCACCATCAGCGTGTCCACCGCCTTCGCCATCTCGATCAGGTCGGGGTAGTGCTTGTAGGAGACGTCCTTGGACGGGTTGCGGGTGTGATAGACCACCGGCACCAGCGAGGCATCGAGCCGGCGCGCGATCGCCTGTCCGATCCGGCCCATGCCGACGATGCCGACCTTGCGGTCGCGCAGCGAGCCGACGCTGAGCGGATAGTTCTGGGTCTGCCAGAGACCGGAGCGCACATAACGATCGGCCTTGATGAACTCGCGCACCGTGGAGATCAGAAGCCCCATCGCGACGTCGGCGACCTCCTCGGTCAGCACGTCGGGCGTGTTGGTGACGATGATGTTGTGCTCGGCGGCGTATTTGGCGTCGACGTGGTCGTAGCCGACGCCGAAGCTCGCCACCATCTCGATCTTGGGCAATTGCGACAGCGAATCCCGGTCGGCGCGCACGGTGTGATAGGTCACCGCCACGCCGCGGATCTTTTCGCGGATCGCCGGCGTCAGCCGCTCGAGATCGCCCCGCGTCTCCGCCTTGTGCACGACGAAATGATCGGAAAACCCGTTCTCGAGGATCGGCCGGACCGGCCCATAAATCAGAAGGTCGATCTTTTCGGACGAAATCGAACCGGTGGTCATCAGTTGTCCTTTCCAAGCGCGCTCTCGTGCCAGCGCCGTAAGACGAGGTGGGAAACTAGCGCCAGCACCCCATAGATGACAATCCCGGCCAGCGACAACAGCAGCAGCGCTGCGAACATGCGGGGTATGTTCAAGCGGTAGCCGGATTCTGCGATCCTGTAGGCGAGCCCGGAGCCGGCGCCGGCCGTTCCCGCCGCGATCTCGGCCACGACCGCGCCGATCAGCGACAGGCCGCCGGCAATGCGCAGGCCGCCGAGAATATAAGGCAGCGCCGCCGGCAGCTTGAGATAGCGCAGGGTCTGCTGTGGCGAGGCGCCATAGAGCTGGAACAGGCCCGCGAGGTTGCGATCGACCGAATTGAGCCCGAGCGTGGTATTGGACAGCACCGGGAAGAAGGCGACGATGAAGGCGCAGACCACGACCGCGGTCTGCTGCTCCAGATAGATCAGCAGCAGCGGCGCGATCGCGATGACCGGCGTGACCTGAAGCACCACGGCATAGGGGAATAGCGATGCTTCCACCCATTTGGACTGGTTGAACAGCAGCGCCAGCGCGATGCCGCCGACGCTGGCCGCGACAAAACCTTCAAGCGTGGTCAGCAGCGTCGCGGCAAGCGATTGCGACAGCACCGCCCAATCCTTGATCAGTGTCGCGAATATGACCGAGGGCGCCGGCAGCACGTAAGGCGGGATGTCCTTGATCCGGACCACGAGCTCCCAGGCGAGCAGTCCCGCCGCGAACACGATGACCGGTAGCGCGAAGCGCACCGCGCGTTGCGCGCCGGACGGCTTCGCAGTGACGGAAGCTTGCGCGTTCATAGCGTCGACTGCCCTGCATAGGACGGCGCCAGCGCCGCCGACACTTTCCGGCAATAATCGGAATAGGCGACTGAAGTGCGAAACTCCTCGCCACGCGGCTCGACCGTCTCGATGCGGAAGTCGGCCTGGATGCGGCCCGGCCGCGCGGTCATGACCACCACGCGCTGCGACAGATAGACGGATTCGAACACCGAATGCGTGACGAAGATGACGGTCTTGCCGAGCCTGCGCCACAGCGCGAGCAAATCGTCGTTGAGGCGGAAGCGCGTGATTTCGTCGAGCGCCGCGAACGGCTCATCCATCAGGAGGATATCAGGGTCTGTGACGAGCGCGCGCGCCAGCGATACCCGCATCTTCATGCCGCCGGAGAGCTCGCGCGGAAAGGCGTCGGCAAAATCGGCAAGCCCGACGCTGGCCAGCGCCTCATCGGCGCGCGCGCGCGATTCCGCCTTCGGAACGCCTGCGAGCTTCAGCGGCAACCGCACATTCTCGCGCACGCTGGTCCAGGGCATCAGGGTCGGTTCCTGAAACACGAAGCCGATGCCATGATCTGGGTGAACATGACCTGGCTGCGGTGTGCCCTCACGACGCGCCAGCCGGACGATTCCTGACGACGGCGCGCTGAGTTCGGCGATCAGCCGCAGCGCCGTCGACTTGCCGCAACCTGACGGCCCCAGCAGCGAGATGAACTCGCCCTTGCGCACCGCAAGATCGAGCGGGCCGAGCGCCATCAGGCCGTTGTCATAGGCCTTCGTCACGCCGCGCAGGCTGACAGCCAGAGCCGTCAGGCCGGTCTCGACCCCCGCCGACGTTTGGACTGATGACATCGGCCCTGCGCTACGGCTTGCTCGGGCGCAGCTCGGCGCCGACGCCCTTGTTGACGAAGCGCAGCGTATAGGATTTGCGGAAATCGAGGTCCGCCTTCACCACGCCCGCCTTCACCATCTTGTTGAAGAAGGAGGTGTAGCGCTCGTCGCTCATCGCGCCGATGCCGTTCTTCAGCGAATCGCCGGAATCGACGATGCCGTATTCCTTCATCTTGGCGACGGAATAGGCGAGCAGCTCGTCCGTCATCTCCGGATTAAGCTTCTTGATCATGGCGTTGCCCGCTGAATTGTCGCGGTAGATGTAATTGTACCAGCCGACCATGGAGGCATCGACGAAGCGCTGCACCAGGTCGGGCTTCTTCTCGACGACGTCGCGGCGGCTCTCGATCAGGGTCGAATAGGTGTTGAAGCCGTAATCGGCGAGCAGCAACACGTTGGGCTTGAAGCCCGCGGCCTTCTCGACCGCGAAGGGCTCCGAGGTGACGTAACCCTGCATCGCGCTCTTGGGATTGGCGATGAAGGGCTGCGGATTGAAATTGTAGGGGCGAACGTTCTTCTCGCTGAAGCCGTATTCGGACTTCAGCCACTGGAAATAGCTGGTCATGCCCTCCTTGGAGACGAACAGCGTCAGCGGCTTGAGGTCCTCGATCTTGGCGACCTTGGCATCAGGCTGCGTCAGCATCACCTGCGGATCCTTCTGGAAGACCGCAGCGATCGTGACGACCGGGACGTTGTTGGCGACTGCGTCGAACGACATCAGCGTGTTCGCGGCCATGAAGAAATCGATCTTGCCGGCGATCAGCAGCATCCGGTTGTTCTCGTTGGGCCCGCCGGGCACGATGGTGACGTCCAGCCCGTATTTCTTGTAAGTGCCATCGGCGACGGCCTGGAAAAAGCCGCCATGCTCGGCCTCGGCGACCCAATTGGTGCCGAACATGACCTTGTCCAGGGTTTCGGCGCGGGCCGGGACGACCGAGACGAAAGCGGCCATCAGGCCCGCCGTTAAGGCTCGCCGCAGATGAGAGGGGCTCATGATGGGACTCCGTCGATCGCTTCTAGCCGATGTCCAAGCAACGCGATAAAACCGCAAGACATTCGGGGACGCGAGCCGGCCTGGCCCGCGTCCCCTGATAACCTAAATTACGCGACAAATTCGGGCAAAGAAACCTTGATGACGCCTTCCCGCGATTGGACCGAGATTCGCTGGGCCGATGCCAGCCTCGCGGAGGTTTCGCGCTGGATCGCGGTGCTGCCGCTGGCCGCGACCGAGCAGCACGGCCCGCATCTGCCGCTCGAGACCGACGTGCTGATCGCGGACGCCTATCTCGCGCGCGTGCGCGAGCTCCTGTCCGAGCGCGCTCCGGCCACTTTCCTGCCCGTTGAACCGATCGGGATTTCCACCGAGCATATCGACTATCCGGGCACGCAGACGCTGCCGACTGACATCGCGTTGAAAAAATGGACCGCGATTGGCGAGGACGTCGCGCGCCGCGGAGTGAAGAAGCTCGTCATCGTCACCAGCCATGGCGGCAACAGCGCGGCCATGATGCTGGTCGCGCAGGATCTTCGCGCGCATCGGAAACTGTTCGTGGTGACGACGTCGTGGTCGCGGCTGTCGGGCGCGGACAAGCTGTTCCCGGCCGACGAAGTGCGCCACGGCATTCACGGCGGCGCGGTCGAGACCTCGATCATGCTGGCGCGCCATCCTGATCGCGTGCGTATGGATGCGATCGCGGATTTTCCCGCGAGCAGCATCGCGATGGAGCAGCAATATCGCTGGCTGTCGACGCAGCGACCCGCACCGTTCGCCTGGCAGGCGCAGGATCTCAACCCAAGCGGCGCCGTCGGCAACGCGACGCTGGCCGTGGCCGCGAAGGGCGAGCAGCTGATCGACCAGGGCGCCCGCGATTTTTGCGAGCTGCTTGCCGAAGTTGATAACTTCGACGTGAACAGGCTCGCAAAAGGCCCGCTCGGCTAGCGCTCATCCTTCTGGAATCATTCAGGAAAGAGCCAGACTCGAGCTCCGCCTTTGCCGAGTTCGAACCGGACGCGCGGAGCCTCCGTCCAACTCGGTACGCGGGCCACAAGGGACCGCCTCAACCCGGATGGAGTTTCACATGTCGATCAAGACCAAGATTTTCGCAGTTGCCCTCACCGCGCTCACCCTGACCGGCAGCGTCGTGGCCACCACCTCGCAGGCGCAAGCCAAGCCGCTCGGCTGGGGCGTCGGTGTCGGCCTGGGCATCGCCACTGCTGCCGTCGTCGGCTCCGCGATCGCCGCCAGCAACGATCCCTATTACAACGGCTATCACCGCTGCGGCTGGGCCGCCCAGTACAACGCCTTTGGCCAGTACGTCGGCCGCGTGCGTACCTGCTTCTGATTTGAGTCCCTGAGGCCGATCTCACGTGGATCCCGCGTCCGACACGGGCGCCTCATCCACCCCGTGTCGTGCCCCCGACCCCGCCCGGATGTCCCCCCGGGCGGGGTCAACCGTTTTGGACCTTGGAATTTGTTGCAGTCCCGTCACATCGCGGTGCGAACCATCTCCTGCGACAATCCGCACTAGTTGCTATTGCGAATTAATCGCAATAAGGTCCGTAATGGGCAGAGGGACTTGGGAAGAAATCGCGTCGAATCGAGATCATCTCGGTCGACGGCGGGCGACCGAGAGCTGATGACAGGGCCGCCGCGAATCTGCAGGGATGTCGGTTGCGGCGAGTGGACACATTCGCGTTTGGGGGCGTGCGTTTTGACGTTGAGGGGTCACCGTTACAGGTATTTGCGAACGGCCGCGGCGATTGCCTCGGGTGTATTGGCTTTTCCGGCCGCGAGCCGCGCGGCTGATCTGCCGCTGAAGGCACCGGCGCTGAAGGCCGTCTATGACTGGACCGGCCTCTACATCGGTGCGCATGCCGGCTACAGCCTCGGCTCGTCGCGCTTCGCGCTGAACGACGGCACAGGCATTAGCGACAGCGGCGTCTTCAGCGGCATGATCGGCGGCGTGCAGGCCGGCTACAATTACCGGCTCAATTCCGGCTGGCTCCTCGGCGTCGAAGGCGATTTTTCGTTTCCGAACTACATCACTTCCAACTCGATCGTATCCTTCCTGGCGACACCCGCCAACACCGTCACGCAGCAATGGGACTACACTGCGAGCCTGCGCGGCCGCGTCGGCTACACCAGCGGTCCCTGGCTGGTCTACGCCACCGGCGGCTTTGCATGGATGGGCGAGCGCTATTTCGACACGCCGGCCGCAGGCGAAGCAGTCCCGAAAATCCTGAACACGCGGCCCGGCTGGATCGCGGGTGCCGGCATCGAATACGGCTTTGCGCCGCATTGGAGCGCACGGCTCGAATATCTCTATAGCCGCTTCGACGGCGCCAATGTCGCCTTCTCCACAGGTGCCCAATACAATTCGTCGTCGCTCGACTTCCAAACGATCCGGCTCGGCCTCAACCGCAAGGTCGATTGGCCGGGCATGCCGGGCTACAATCCCAAGAGCTTGGGGATCGGCTCGCTAATCGACACCGAATCGGATCGCTGGGAGATCCACGGCCAGAGCACTTATCTGCCGCAAGGCTACCCGTCGTTCCCCGCCCTCTACACCGGGCCGAATTCGCTCTCGCCATCAAGGCAGGCCAAGGCGACCTGGAGCAACAGCCTGTTCCTGAACGCAAAGCTGTGGGACGGCGGCGAGGTCTACTACAATCCCGAACTGCTGCAGGGATTTGGATTGAACGACACGGTCGGCGCGGCCGGTTTCCCCAACGGCGAGGCGCAGAAGTCGAACTTCCCCTATCCGCACTACAACACATCGCGCCTGTTCGTGCGCCAGACATTCGGCTTTGGCGGCGAGCAGGAAGAGCTCGCGAGCGGCCAGTTGCAGCTCGGACAGAAGGTCGACGTATCCAGGCTCACGGTGCAGGCCGGCAAATTCCCGGTGATCGACGTGTTCGACGGCAACGCCTACGCCAAGGACACCCGCAAGGACTTCATGAACTGGTCGCTGTGGGCGCCAGGCGCCTTCGACTATTCCGCCGACAAGGTCGGCCTCACCTACGGCGTCACCGCCGAGCTGAATCAGAAGCAGTGGGCGTTGCGCGGCGGCTACTTCCTGATGGTCGCCGAGTCCAATTCGAATCATTTCGACACCAGGGTCGGCGAGCGCGGCCAGTACGTGCTCGAGCTCGAAACGCGCTTCTCCCTGCTTGGCCAACCCGGCAAGCTCAGGACCATAGGCTGGCTCGACAGCGCCAACATGGGCAGCTTCCGCGAGACGCTGGACAATCCCGCGCTCAACCTTGACATCGCGCAGACCCGACGCGGCCGTCTGAAGTATGGCTACGTGCTCAACCTCGAGCAGGCGATCACCGACGATGTCGGTCTGTTCAGCCGCTGGAGCTGGAACGACGGCAAGACCGAGACGCTGGCCTTCACCGACATTCACCGCAGCCTGTCGGCGGGATTGTCGATCAAGGGCACGAAATGGGGCCGGCCGGATGACGTGATCGGCGTCGGCGGCGCCATCAATGCCATCTCGCAGGATTATCGCGACTTCCTGGCCGCCGGCGGCCTCGGTGTTCTCATCGGCGACGGCGCGCTCAACTACCGCCGCGAGCGCATCCTCGAAACCTATTACGCCTACGCGCTGAACAAGAGTCTCACCCTCACCGCCGACTACCAGCTGATCGTCAACCCCGCCTACAACGCCGATCGCGGCCCGGTGTCGGTATTTTCCGGGCGGCTACACGGCGAGTTCTGAGCGCTTCCGGCTACGTGACTTACGCAGCCCGGATCGCGTCCAGGAACTTCCCGACCTCGACCTTGAGGCGGCCGCTCTCGCCGGACAGCGACTTCGCTGACGCGAGCACGGTGGAGGAGGCCGATCCGGTCTGGCTCGCGCCGCGCTGCACGTCGACGATGCTGGCGGAGACCTGTTGGGTGCCGCATGCCGCCTGCTGCACGTTGCGGGAAATCTCCCGCGTCGCCGCGCCTTGCTGCTCGACCGCGGAGGCGATCGCCGATGCGATCTCGGACATGCGGGTGATGGTGTCGCCGATCGACTTGATGGCGCCGACGGAATCCTGCGTCGCGCTCTGGATTCCCGTGATCTGCTGGCTGATCTCGCCGGTGGCCTTGGCGGTCTGCTCGGCGAGCGCCTTGACCTCGGAGGCGACCACGGCGAAGCCGCGCCCGGCCTCGCCGGCGCGCGCCGCCTCGATCGTTGCATTGAGCGCCAGAAGATTGGTCTGGCCCGCGATCTGGCTGATGAGCTCGACCACGTCGCCGATCCGGCCGGCCGCCTTGGCGAGTTCGCCGACATAGTCGTTGGTCCGCGCAGCCTGCTGCACCGCTTCGCCGGCCACCCGCGCGGAGTCCTGGACCTGCCGGCTGATCTCGTCGACCGAGGACGCCATTTCCTCCGCGGCCGCGGCGACGGTCTGCACGTTGCTGGAGGCCTGCTCGGAGGCGGCCGCAACGGTCGCGGTGACCTTTTCCGATTGATCGGCGGTGCTCGTCAGCGTTCCCGCCGACACTTCCAGCTCCGACGATGCCGACGACACGGTGTTGATGACGTCGCCGATCAACGCTTCGAAATCGCGTGCGATCTGGTCCATGCGCTGGCTGCGCCGGAGCTTCGCCTCGGCTTCCACCGCGGCGGCCTCATCGGCGGCCTTCTTGGCGGAGAGCGAATCCTTGAAGTGCTGGAGCGAGCCCGCCACCTGGCTGATCTCGTCATTGCGGCCGGTCACGGGAATCTCGACCTCGTGCTGCCCGGCGGCAAGAGTTGCGATCACGTCCGCGAGCCGGCTGAGCGGCGTCACCACGCGCCTGCGCAACATCATCGTCACGCCACCGAGTGTCCCCAGCAGCGCCAGCACCGCCACGCCCGCGAGCGCGAGCATCGCCAGCGCGCCGTCGCGCGCGGCCGAGGCGCGCTCGGCAGCTTCCGCCAGCGCGGCATCGCGGACGCCGTAGAACATCTGGATGGCGGGGACGATGATGTTGGCCAGCTCTTCGGCATTGATGCCGTACTTGCCGTCGCCACGTGCCGCGGGCATCTCCTTATCCACGGCAGCGGCTGCTTTCCCGAAATAGGAATCCGTCGCCGCCTTCAGCGCGGTGGCGATCCGGGGCGGGCTTCCGAGCTGGTCGATGCCGGCCTCGATGCGCTCGCGGTCGGCCTCGACACGTCCCTGCATCCGATCCATCAGCGACAATTCGGCCGCCGTGAGCGGTCGGCGAGCGCTCAGCGCCGGCGACAGCGTGGCGGCGCGGCTGCCGGCCGAGACGCGCAGATCCTGCGCCGTTCGCGCCAGGCTCAACAGCGCCGCAAGCGAGGAATCGGCATTGATGACCTTGGCTTCAAGCCGGTTCATGATCGGCTCGATATTGCCGATGACCTCGGCAACGCCTGGAAGGAAGCCCTTGATTACAGCGCCGTCGCGCGTCGCCAGGGGCACGCTCATCGCGCGATCTGCCGCCGTGATGATATCCTTGAGCCGCCGCGCAGTACGGTCCAGGTTTTCGATCATCGCTCCGGAATCATCCAGCACCATGATGGCGCGCCTTGCCCCCTCGAACGCGCCATCGACCGCTTTCGCCGCCTTTGCGGCGGCTTCGATCTGGACCTGCGTCGCAGAATTCTCCTGGAAGATCGGGGAAATGTAGGGAGCACGAAGGCCGGCAACGTGCTGACTGACCATCAGGGTCGCACCGAAGGCCTCGACCGTCTTGATCGCATCGGAGCGGTTCGTGAAGATGCGCGCCTGGGGTATCAGCACCTCGGCGCCAAGGATGACTGCAAACACCGTCACCGTCAGCATCGACAGCGCAAAGAGCTTCCCGATCCGCATTCTGATCCCCGAATACATTCCTGCAAATGCCGAGAACCTAGCTGGTGGCCGCTAAGAGCCCGTTAAGCAACGGCATGCCCGTAGTTCCGCGGGGTATTGGGGAGTGCCTTCGGGGACGGGGTCGCCGAAGTTCCTTCGCGATGCCCGATGGGACAGAATCATCGGCATTTCTTCCTCGAATACCTATATCAAGACCTGTGCGGCCATCCGCGCCACACTCCCTTACCTCGGAACATCAATGCTCTCCGCCGAACTCGCCATCGTCGTCGTCCTGATCGTCATCAACGGCTTACTGTCCATGTCCGAGCTGGCCGTGGTCTCGTCGCGCCCGGCCCGGCTGTCGATGCTCGCCGCCAAGGGCGTCCGCGGCGCCGAGCGGGCGCTGACGCTCGCGGCCGATCCCGGCAAATTCCTCTCGACGGTGCAGATCGGGATCACGCTGGTCGGCGTGCTCTCCGGCGCGTTCTCGGGCGCGACGCTCGGACAGCGGCTGACGCAATGGCTGCTCGAGCTCGGCCTGTCCGCAGGAATTGCCGACATCGTCGGAGTGGGCCTGGTCGTCACGCTCATCACCTACGCCACCCTGATCGTCGGCGAGCTGGTGCCGAAGCAGGTGGCGCTGCGCGACCCCGAGAGCATCGCGGTCAGGGTTGCACCCGCGATGCACGTGCTTGCGAAGGTCTCGCTGCCGCTGGTCTTCCTGCTCGATCTCTCCGGCAAGCTGATCCTCACGCTGCTCGGCCATGGCGGCAAGTCTGAAGAAAAAGTGTCAGAAGATGAGATCCATCATCTCGTCAGCGAAGCCGAAAACGCAGGCGTGCTCGAGTCAGGTGAAAAGGAGATGATCGCGGGCGTGATGCGGCTCGGCGACCGGCCGGTCGGCGCGATTATGACGCCGCGCACGGAGGTCAACGAGATCGACCTGAACGATACGCCGGAAAGCATTCAAGCGACCATCGCCAAGAGTCCGCATTCGCGCTTTCCGGTGTCCGACGGCGACCGCGACAAGCCGATTGGCGTGCTTCAAGCCAAGGACCTGCTGGTGGCCTTCATGAACGAGCGCACGCCGGATTTGCGCGTGCTGGTCCGCGAGGCGCCCGGCATTCCCGCCTCGGCCGATGCCCGCGACGTGCTGGCGATCCTGAAGGCTGCACCGGTGCATGTCGGCCTCGTCTACGACGAATACGGCGCCTTCGAAGGCATCGTGACGACGGCTGACATTCTGGAATCCATTGTCGGTGCCTTCCATTCCGAGGAAGGCCCGCCGGAACCGGCCTACGTCAAGCGCGCGGACGATTCGCTGCTGGTCTCAGGCTGGATGCCGGTCGACGAATTCGGCGAGCTGCTCGGCATCGAACTGCCGCCGCACCGCTACAACACCGTCGCCGGCCTCGTGCTGCAACAGTTCAACGTGCTGCCTGATGTCGGCGACGCCTTCGACTTCGGCGACTGGCACATCGAGGTGGTCGATCTCGACGGGCGGAGGATCGACAAGATTCTCGCGAGCCGGCGGAGCGAAGTAGAGACGGGTGAGCGAGCGGCGACGTGAGGTGGTGCTGAACTCTCCACGTGTGGTCCCAGCCCTCACCCGAACCTCACCCCGATCCGCTTTTCCTTGCGCCAGATCACGGTGCAGGCGAGATGTGTTCCGTCGGCCTGGACGAACAGGCTGAAATGGTCGGGGATGCCGACGGGACTGCTGACGTCGAGCGCGGCGCCGGTATCTGACAGGTTGCGGATAGTGCAGTCGATCGCGCCGCCGCCGCCGAACTCGATCGTTCCGGCCTTCAGCACGCGATGCCTTGCCTTGTCGCGCCGCTCGTCCATGGGAACAATCTACACCCAAAGTTGAACCAAAGGTTAAACGCACCCCCCTCGCCATGCTTTTGCGCGCGGGGCCGCGGCCCTGCAAGTGGACCGGCGCCCTACAGCGCCGGCTGGAACGTCTCCGTCCGTGCCATCCGCCAGGCGTCGCGGAAGCGTGGGTCTTCGGTGCCTTCGAGCAGTTCGCCCGGACGCAGCGACGGATAAAGCTGCGCGAAGGATTTCACGTCCGTCGTCGAGGTGCGCTGGGAGAAGTGGATCGGGCGCAGCTGCTGCGGATGTTCGAGACCGGCCGCGGCGATCAGCTCGGTCAGCGAGTGCAGCGTCGCCAGGTGATAATTGTGCACGCGGTCGATCTTGAGCGGCACATAGAGCGCGCGGGCCCGCGTCGGGTCCTGCGTCGCGACGCCGGTCGGGCAGCGGTCGGTGTGGCAGCTCAGCGACTGGATGCAGCCGAGCGAGAACATGAAGCCGCGCGCCGAATTGCAGTAGTCCGCGCCGATCGCCATGGCGCGCGCCATGTCGAACGCGGTGGCTATCTTGCCGGAGGCGCCGATCTTGATGCGGTCGCGCGCGTTGATGCCGATCAGCGCATTGTGGACGAAACTGACGCCCTCGCGCATCGGCATGCCCAGATGGTCCATGAACTCCAGTGGCGCGGCGCCGGTGCCACCCTCGTTGCCGTCGACAACGATGAAGTCGGGATAGATGCCGGTCTCGATCATCGCCTTGCAGATCGCCAGGAATTCCCAGGGATGACCGATGCACAGCTTGAAGCCCGTCGGCTTGCCGCCGGAGAGCTTTCGCATCTCGCCGATGAACTTCATCATGCCGACAGGGGTCGAGAAGGCGCGATGCGAGGCCGGCGAGATGCAATCCTCGCCCATGGCGACCCCGCGGATCTTGGAAATCTCCTCCGAGACTTTCGCCGCCGGCAGCACGCCGCCATGACCGGGCTTGGCGCCCTGGCTGATCTTGAGCTCGACCATCTTGATCTGGTCCTGGGTCGCGACGCGCGCGAAGGCTTCGGGATCGAAGGCGCCGTCGAGATGACGACAGCCGAAATAGCCCGAACCGATCTCCCAGATGATGTCGCCGCCCATCTCCGCGTGATAGGGGCTGAAGCCGCCCTCGCCGGTGTCGTGCGCGAAGCCGCCCTTCTTGGCGCCGGCATTCAGCGCGCGCACGGCGTTCGGGCTGAGCGCGCCAAAACTCATGGCGGAAATGTTGAATACCGAAGCCGAATACGGCTTGGCGCAATCCGGGCCGCCGATAGTGACGCGGAATTTCTCCTCGGCATGCGTCTTCGGCGAGACCGAGTGATGCATCCACTCATAACCCTGGCGGTAGACGTCCTCCTGGGTACCGAACGGACGCTTGTCGAGCTGCATCTTGGCGCGCTGATAGACCACCGCACGGATGTCGCGCGAGAACGGCATGCCGTCCTTCTCGCTCTCGAAGAAATACTGCCGCATCTCCGGGCGTATCTCTTCGAGCAAAAAACGGATATGGGCCGAGATCGGGTAGTTGCGCAGAACGGCGTGGCCCTTCTGCATGAGGTCGCGGACGCCAAGCGCCGTCAGCGCGCCGAAGATCAGGATCGGGATCAGCAGGATGTCGAAGATCTTGCCATCGGCAAATCCGATGCCGGTCAGCAGCGCAGTGACCACCGCGCAGATCGTCAGGACGATGAAGCGCGGAGAGAATGGCAGCAGCAGGGTTTCCATGATCCCCTCTTCCGCCAGCGGCAGGCGTTTGGCCGATGGGTTGGGCGATTCCTGCGTTTTGTTCTCGTCGGCCACGATTCCCATCCTCTCGCCAGCATGAGGCGGTACGATACGCCCGCGCCTGTCATACGGATATGACGCGGCCCGTGTTTCACGCTAGCGAATTCGGCGGGGACAAATCAATCAGCCCGATGGGCGGGCTTTTGCGGTGCAGCAGGGCTCGGAAGGGACGGGCATTAACCGGTCAAGGCGCTTTACCCAGGCAAACGTCCTGGCTTTTGCCAGGACGAGACCGAGAGGGCCTACCGCTCGACGAACGCCTTTTCGATCACGAAATGGCCGGGCTTGTTGCCTGAGCCCTCGACGAAGTCGCGGCCTTCGAACATCAGTTTCAGCTCTTCGAGCATCGCCGGGCTGCCGCACATCATGATGCGGTCGGTCGCGATGTCGAGCGGACCCTGGCCGATGTCGTTGAAGATCTGCTCGGAGCTGATGAGGTCGGTGATGCGGCCGCGGTTCTTGAACGGCTCGCGGGTCACGGTCGGGTAGTAGATGAGCTTGTCCGCGAGCAACTCCCCGAACAGCTCGTCCTCGCGAAGACCGGCGACGAGCTTCTCGCCATAAGCGAGCTCGGAGACCTGACGGCAGCCATGCACCAGCACGATGCTGTCGAACTGGTCGTAAACCTCGGGATCCTTGATCAGGCTGGCGAAGGGCGCGAGGCCGGTGCCGGTCGAGAGCAGCAGCAGCCGCTTGCCGGGAATGAGATTGTCGGTGATCAGCGTGCCGGTCGCCTTGCGGCCGACCAGGATGGTGTCGCCTTCCTTGATCTTCTGGAGACGCGACGTCAGCGGGCCGTCCTGAACCTTGATCGAGAAGAACTCGAGCTCTTCCTCGTGATTAGCGCTCGCCATGCTGTAGGCGCGGAGCAGCGGGCGGCCCTCAACCTCGAGGCCGATCATCGCGAACTGGCCGTTCTGGAAGCGGAAGCCGGAATCGCGGGTTGCGCGAAAGCTGAACAGGGTGTCGGTCCAGTGCTGGACGGAAAGAACCTTCTCTCGGTAAAACGCGCTCATGATTTTCGATATTCCGAATAATTGCGGTTTTAGGGCAAAAGCGTTGCCCGGCCCCTGAAAGCGGAGCGGACACCATTGCCATGGCGGAGGATTTCGCGAGTGTGATCTACGCCATTGAGACCAATAATCAACCTCGTTCCGGATGCAATTGATGCCGGTCAAACCGGCATTTGCGGCGGAAATGGTCACATCATTAATGGATCTGCTGTCCGGCGTATGCGGAGGGCAATTTCTTTTCCCTCCGGGGCCCGAATACAGCACTTAATTTCCGCCCCGCTCGCGAGAATTTCATTAAGAATAGCTCTGATTTTCCTCGGGTTGGCGCCGTTTCCCCGGATTCTTCCGGCTTTTGGCGCCATGAGCGACTGGAACTGGCGACTGCGACTGGCGACAGAGACACATGGCGAGCAGCGAGCGGATCATCGTCCAGGCGATCAAGCGCTATTGCGCGAACCATGGCATCGCGCTCGATGTCCGCGCCGATGGCTGGCTGCTCGCGATGCGCCGGGGCGAGCAGCGCCACTTCGCGTTCGGCTACGACATCGGCCTCAACAGCGCCATCGCGCACCGCCTGGCCAATGACAAATCGGCCACCGCCGAAGTGCTCACGCTCGAGGGCGTGCCCTGCATTCCCCATCGCCTCTTCCTCAATCCGAAGTTGGGCGAGAAGGTTGTCGGCGTCGCCTGGCGAGAGGCAATGCTGGCGCTGCTTCACGACAATCCGCAAGGCGTGGTGGTAAAGCCGAACGAGGGGACGTCGGGACGATCCGTCTTCAGGGTCACGACGGAAACAGAGCTCGATCATGCGGTTGGCGAAGCCTTTTCGATGAGCGCCGGACTCGTGATCTCGCCCTATGTCGTGATCGAGGATGAAGTTCGCGTGGTCCTGCTCGATGATGTGCCACTCGTCGTCTACAGCAAGCAGCGCGGCTCGGATTGGCGGCACAATCTCGATGCGGGTGCAAAGCCCGTGCTGATGCAGGACGGCGATCTTCGCGCAGCCTGCGCAAAGCTCGCCATCGACGCCGCCAATGCCATCGGCATCACCTTCGCCTCGATCGACCTCGTGCACGTTGACGGCGTCTGGCGCGTGCTCGAGATCAATTCCGGCGTGATGATGGAGATGCTGGCGAAGCTGCATCCGGAGCTGGTGCAGAGGACGTACGATGCAGCGCTGGATTGGGTGTTTGGGGACGAACACTGAGCGACACGCGCGCTGGCGACTTCAACCAACCGCCAACCGATACGCAGCCTTGGCATTCACGCCGAACGCCTTCTCCCGCACCTGCGGCCCGAGCTTCATCAGGCAGGCCCCCAGCGCGCCCGTGATCTCACCATAGCTCCCCGCGAGCAAACATACCGGCCAGTCCGAGCCGAACATCAGGCGATCCTCGCCGAAGCATGTCGCGGCGTGCGCGACGAACGGAAACAGCCGTTCCGCATTCCAGTCGTTCCACACCGCTTCCGTCGCCAGCCCCGAGACCTTGCACCAGACATTGCCGCAGGCCGCGAGTGCCGCGATGCCGTTGGACCATCCAGTGCTTCCGCCATCGGCGATCGGCGGCTTGGCTGCGTGGTCGAGCACGAAGCGCGCCTGCGGGAAGGCCTGTGCGGTTGCGATCGCGGCCGGCAGCTCGCGGGTGCGGACCAGGAAATCGTAGGCGAGATCGTGCGCGAACACGGCCGTGAGGCCGCGCTGAACGTCCTCGCGCAACAACCAATCCGGGTCGGCCTCGTCATGGACCTGGTGGCGGATGCCGACCAGCTTGTCGCCGCCGGGCGAAGCACGCAACTGCTCCAGCGTATCGCCAAGTGCAGCGTCGGTCAGATCGGCCCAGCCGACGACGCCGATCACCGAGGGCGTCGCATGCGCGATCCGCAGGAATTCCTCGGTCTCAGCCAGCGCGGAGCGGCACTGCACCAGGATGCTCGCGTCGATGCCGTTCGCGCTCAAAAGCGGCGCGAGATCGGCCGGACCGAAGGCACGCCGGATCGGCGTGAGCTCGGGCGCGTCCATCCAGGGATAGTCGGCGCGCGCCGGATCCCAGAAATGCTGGTGAGCGTCGATGATCATGCCTTACGCTCCGCCCGGCAATAGCGCGCGGGCGTCGACGAGTTTTCGCCCACGCAGCTCCTGCCAGAACGCCGCCGGCACTGCCATCTCCAACATCGTGATGTTGTCGGCAATTTCCGCGGCATTGCGCGCGCCCGTCACGGCGACCGTGACTGCCGGATGGGCCATGCAGAACTGCAGCGCGGCGGCTTTCAGCTCGGTGCCGTGCTTGCGGCAGAGCTCGTCGAGCGTGAGCGCGCGGGCGACGAGTGCCGCATCGGCATCCTGATAATTGAACTTCGCGCCCGTGTGCGGATTGGCCAGGATGCCGCTGTTGTAGATGCCGCCGAGCAGGATGCCGATATTCTTCGCCGCGCAGACCGGGAACAGCGCATCCAGCGCGCCCTGGTCGAGCAACGTGTAGCGGCCGGCGAGCAGGAAGCAGTCGACCGGAACGGCCTCTGCGAACCGGACCAGCATGTCCGACTGGTTCATGCCGGCACCGATCGCCTTGACGGTATCGTCCGCACGCAGGCGCTGGAGCGCGCGAAAGGCGACGGCGACGGCGTCGTCGTAATGATCATCGGGATCATGCACAAGCAGGACGTCGACGCGGTCGAGCCCAAGCCGCGCCAGGCTTTCCTCAAGCGACCGCATCACGCCGTCATAACTGAAGTCGAACACCGGCCGCTCGCGCGACGTGCCCTTGTAATGCTCGTCCTCGGCGGCAGCGCCATCCGGCGCACGCAGCAGCCGGCCGACCTTGGTCGAGATCGCGTAGGAGTCACGGGGTTGTTGCCGCAGGAATGCGCCAAGACGTCGCTCCGCGAGGCCGAAGCCGTAGAGCGGCGCGGTGTCGAAGAAGCGGACTCCGAGCGACCACGCGCGGGCGATCGTCGCCTCCGCATCGGCATCGCTGACGGGGGTGAACAATCCGCCGAGCGGGGCAGAACCGAGGCCGAATGAGGTGACATCGAGCGAGCCGAGCCGCGACCTTTTCATTCCCATTGCCTCAACAGTCCTCCCCAACAGCCAAAATCATCTCTCCCGCTTGCGAAAAGCGCAAGCGGGAGAGGCAGGCAGGAGCGCGGGGCTGGCGACGCTCCTACTTCAACATCTGCGCAACGTTGTCCTTGGTCACGAGATCGAGGCCGGTATAAACGATCTCCGGCACCTTCTCGCCCTTCTTGATGGCGAGCAGCGTGTCCATCGCCTTCTCGCCCATCTCGAACGGACGCTGGCCGACCAGCGCATTGGCGTAGCCATCGCGCAACAGCTCGAGCTGCATCTTCAGCGTATCGGCCACGACAAGCGTGAACTTGCCGGAATCGATATCCTTCTTGTACCTGGACGCGAAGGCCTTGAAGCCTTCGGGGGCGAACATCGGCCAGCCGCCGATGGGAACGATTGCGGCGAGGTCGGGCGTCGCGGTACGCATGTCAGTCATCTGCTGAACCGCCAGCGCGGGATCGTCGTTGCAGAACGTTGGAGAGCCCGCGACCTCGGTCCATTTCGAGCCCTTCAGCGCCTCGCGCACGCCGTCAACGCGTTCGGCGAGGTTCTTGGCGCCGGGACCACCCGAAACCATGGCGTATTTGCCGCCGTCGGGCCGCAGCTTCAGGAGCTCCTTGCCGAGGGCGACGCCGAACTCCTTGTTGTTGGTGCCGATATAGGCGATGCGCTTGGCGCCGGGCGCATCGGCGTCGAAGGTGATGACAGGGATGCCGGCCGCGGTCGCCGCGTCGATCGACTTGGTCATCGCCGCGACGTCGGCAACCGAGATGGCGAGGCCGTCGACCTTCTGGGTGACGAAGTCCTGGATGATCTGGGCCTGCGTCGCCGGCTCGTGCTCGACCGGCCCCTTGTAGATGCACTCGATATTGCCGAGCTCCTTGGCACGCTTCAGGCAGCCGTCGCGCGCGAAGTCGAAGAACGGATTGTTCATCGCCTTGGGCACGATCACGAACCGGTAGTTTGCGGCAAACGCCGGCGTAGCCATCATCGCCACCGCGATGCCGGCAAGTAGAAATTTCCTCATCGTCTCCTCCACCCTTCTTTGGCGCCTGTCCTCTCAAGATCGTCCGGGAAGTGGACAGGCGGCATTTTCGTTGCCGTCCCGGAACGACGTCGTTTCAGATCATCCGCGAGCGGATGCGGTCGACCAATACGGCCAGGATGATGATCACGCCCACCAGCGTCTGCTGCCAGTAGGAGCTGACCTGGGCGAGCACGAGGCCGTTGCGGATCACCTCGAGCAGCACGCAGCCGACGATGGCGCCGAGTGGACCACCGATGCCGCCGGCGAGATTGGCACCGCCGATGACGGCCGCAGCGATCACGTTGAGCTCGTAGGACGTCGCCATGTTGGCCGGCGCCGATCCGAGCCAGCCCGAGATGATGATGCCCTGGAGGCCTGCGGCGAGCGCGCAGATCACATAAACCTCGATCTTCACCCGCACGACCGGGATGCCGGTGAGTTCGGCCGCCTTCTCGTTACCGCCGAGCGCGAACACGTGACGGCCGAACGAGCTGTGGTGCAGCACCACGGCCATCGCCAGCGCGAGGACGATCAGATAAATGAATGGCACGGGCACGCCGAGCACGTCGCCGGAGGTGAGCGCGTAGAAATAACCGGCATCCGGCCCACCGGGAAAGCTGCCCCGTCCGTTGGAGACGACATAGCCGAGCCCGCGCACGATCGAGAGCATGCCGAGGGTGGTGACGAACGGCGACAGGCCGAGCACCGCGATACAGAAGCCGTTGACGAGGCCGGCGAGCAGCGCGACGCCGAGGCCGGCGAGGAGCGAGACCACCAGGATCAGGCCAGGGACATTGGCGAGCACGGTCTTGCCGTCGGCCGCCATGTGCACGAACAGGGATCCCGCCGGCGAGCCGGGCGCCGACAGCTCGGTCATCACCATCGAGGTGATCATGGCAGAGAAGCACATCATCGAGCCGACCGACAGATCGATGCCGCCGGTGATGATCACGAAGGTGACGCCGAGGGTAGCGATAGCGATGAAGGAGAAATTCTTCGCCACGTTCTGCATGTTGCCCTCGGTGAAGAAGTACGGGCTGGCGAAATGCATGACCACCAGCAGCACCGCCAGCGCGAGCAGGACATAGCCGGTCTGGGACGCGAAAATGCCGCGCTGCCACCATCTAATCTTGCCGATGTTCGAGAAGGTGATCGGAGATTCCATGGGCATGGCCATCACGCCGCCTCCTTCGCGCCGGTGATCAGGGCGGTGACTTCCTCGGGGGAGGTCTGGTGGATGGGCTTGTCGGCCCGCTTTTCGCCGCGGCGCATGACGATGACGCGATCGCACACCGCGAACACGTCGGGCATGCGGTGCGAGATCAGCATCACGGCAACGCCCTGCTCCTTCAGCCGGTGAATCAGGCCGAGCACCTGCTCGACCTGGCGGACCGAGATCGCGGCCGTCGGCTCGTCCATCATCACCAGCTTCGCGTTGGAGAGCCGCGTCCGCGCGATCGCAACCGCCTGGCGCTGGCCGCCCGACATCTGCTTGACGAGATCGTCGGGGCGCGTCTCCGAGCGCAGCTCGCCGAACAGCTCCAGCGCACGCGCCGCCATTGCCTTGTGGTCGAGCAACGCGAACGGCCCGATCCTGCGCTTCAGCTCGCGGCCGAGAAAGACGTTGGCCGCTGCGGTGAGATTGTCGGCGAGAGCAAGGTCCTGATAGACCACCTCGATGCCGACGCCGCGGGCATCGATGGGCCGGTTGAAATGAACCGCGCTGCCCGCGAAGCGGATTTCGCCGTGGCTGGGGCGGAAATTGCCGGCGATGATCTTGACCAGCGTCGACTTGCCCGCGCCGTTGTCGCCCATCAGGCCGACGACCTCGCCGGGAAGGACCTGCATGTCGACATCATGCAGCGCGCGGATCGCGCCGAACTCCTTGCCGATGCCGGCCAGCTCGAGGACCGGTGTCGCTTGTGCATTTGTCATCAGCGGCCTTCCTCAGACGTAGCGGTTGACGAGGGATTCCAGATATTCCTGCCGGCCCGAGCGCGGCTGCGGGTCAAAGCCCGGGCCGTGCGCGCGGTCGGCAAGTTCGGCAAGCGAGCGCTGGCCGCCGAGAATGGCGCGGCCCTCGGGTCCGGCCCATCCCTCGTAGCGTTTCGCGAGCGGCCCAGTGAGCACGCCGGCGTCGAGCATGTCCGCAGCGGCGAGCAACGCCCGCGCGCAGGCATCCATCGAGCCGACATGGGCATGGATCAGATCGTCGGGATCGATCGACTGGCGGCGGATCTTGGCGTCGAAATTGAGCCCGCCGGAGCTGAAGCCACCGCGGCTCAGGAGCTCGTGGAACACCAGGGCAAGCTCGGGCACGTTCATCGCGAACTGGTCAGTGTCCCAGCCGAGCAGATCGTCGCCGCGGTTGATGTCGAGCGAGCCGAACACACCCAGCGCCTCCGCCAGCGCGACCTCGTGATGGAAGGAGTGGCCGGCGAGGATGGCGTGGTTCTGCTCGATGTTGAGCTTGACGTCCTTCAGCAGGTCGTAACGCGCGAGGAAGCCGTAGCAGGTGGCGACGTCGAAATCATATTGATGCTTGGTCGGCTCCTTCGGCTTCGGCTCGATCAGGATCGGTCCCTTGAAGCCGATCTTGTGCTTGTGCTCGACGACGAGCGAGACGAAGCGGCCGAGCTGGTCGAGCTCGCGCTTGAGATCGGTGTTGAGCAGCGTCTCGTAGCCCTCGCGCCCGCCCCACAGCACGTAGTTCTGGCCGCCGAGCCTGTGCGTCACCTCCAGCGCGGCGCGGACCTGGCCGGCGGCATAGGTGAATATCTCCGGGTCTGGATTGGTGGCCGCACCCGCCATGTAGCGGCGATGCGTGAACAAATTGGCGGTGCCCCAGAGCAGGCGCACCTTGCTTGCGGCCATCTTCGCTTCGAACAGATCGGCGATGGCATTGAGGTTGGCGACGGATTCGCCAAGCGAGTTGCCTTCCGGCGCTGCATCAACGTCGTGGAAGGTGAAGAAGGGCACGTCGAGCAGGCGAAACAACTCGAAGGCGACGTCAGCCTTGGCGTGCGCCTGCGCCATTGCATCGGTGCCGTGGTGCCAGGGCCGCAGGAACGTCTCGCCGCCAAAGGGATCGCCGCCGGGCCAGCACAACGAGTGCCAATAGCAGACCGCAAAGCGCAGATGGTCTTCCATCCTGCGGCCATGGACGAGGCGGTCCTTGTCGTACCAGCGGAAGGCAGGCGTGTTGCCGGCATCTCCGCCGGCGAAGGCGACAGGTACACTTGTATCGAAGAATTTCACTGACGCAGTCACTCAGGCACACTCCTTCAACGCGGGATAAAGTTCGCGCCAGCGGCGATAGGCCTCGTCATAGGCCGCGCTGACCGATGCGCGAGGCGTAAAGCTCGCGAGCCGCCGCGGACGGGTGCAAACCGCAGCCGCGTCTTCGCCGGTGGCGGCGAGCCGTCCGAGCCTGGCGGCGCCGAGCGCCGCTCCGACCTCGCCCTCCTCGACGCGGTGGACGGGGATGCCGAGCACATCGGCGCAGATCTGCGCCCACAGCGGCGAGCGCGAGCCGCCGCCGACGAGATCAACCTCGGGAAGCGGCCCGCCCGCCGCGCTCAGTGCCGCCAGATTGTCGCGCGCGGCGAAGGCGACGCCTTCGAGCACCGCCTGAACGATCTGGGAGCGCCCGGTCGCACCGCGCAGGCCGACGAAGGCACCGCTGGCGGCGGCGTCGTTGTGCGGCGTGCGCTCACCGTCGAGATAAGGCAGGAATTTGACCGGACTCGGTCCATCGACGCGCTCGCCGAGCGGCGCGAGCAGCGCTGGCGCCGGCGTCTCCATCACGCCCGCGAGCCAGGCCAGCGAAGCCGCCGCCGACAGCATCACGCCCATCTGATGCCAGCGGCCGGGCAGCGCGTGACAGAACGCATGGACCGCCGCGGCCGGCGCCGGTGCAAACCGATCGGTGACGCGGAACACCACGCCGGATGTGCCAAGCGACAGAAACGCATCGCCCGGCGCGATGGCGCCGAGCCCGATCGCGCTCGCGGCATTATCGCCGGCGCCGCCAGCG
Organism: Bradyrhizobium sp. Kon56; assembly: GCF_055807635.1. Taxonomy (NCBI): domain Bacteria; kingdom Pseudomonadati; phylum Pseudomonadota; class Alphaproteobacteria; order Hyphomicrobiales; family Nitrobacteraceae; genus Bradyrhizobium; species Bradyrhizobium sp. Kon56. The sequence continues at coordinate 135,759 of NZ_JBVVOU010000011.1, forward strand.
ATCACGACATCCTTTGCCATGCCCCAGCGTTGCGCACAGTCCGGCGCGAGCGTCGCGCTGACGTCGCTGCCCTCGACTAGGCGTGGCATGTGATGGAGATCGAGCCCGGTGGCATGCAGCAGCAGGGGCGACCAGCGGCGCAGACCGACGTCGAGCCACAGCGTGCCGGCCGCGTCCGACATGTCCTCGACCATCTCGCCGGTCAGGCGATAGCGGACATAGGCCTTCGGCAGCAGCACCTTTGCGACCCGCGCGAAGATTTTCGGCTCGTGCCTGGCGACCCAGAGCAGCTTCGGCGCGGTGAAGCCGGGCATGGCCAGATTGCCGGCGATCGTGTGCAGCGACGGGCAGCGCCGCTCCAGCGCGACGCATTCGGCGTGCGAGCGGCCGTCGTTCCAGAGGATCGCGGGACGCAGCGGCCGTCCGTCCTCGTCCAGCAGCGTCGCGCCATGCATCTGGCCGGATAGCCCGATGCCGCGCACCCGTGCGACCTCGCGCGGATGGCGGGCGGCCAGATCGTCGACCGCGCCGACCGCCGCATCGACCCAGGCATCGGGATCCTGCTCGGACCACAGCGGCGCGGGATGCGACAGCGCAAGCTCGCGCGCCGCCGTCGCGACAACCGCGCCGGCTTCGCTCACGAGCACCGCTTTCACACCTGATGTGCCGATGTCGATTCCGAGATACACGCCGTCCTCCCTTTCGCCTGTTGCGGTGCGCGAACTCAAAGTTGCCTTATCCGCAACGGGTCGTTTTGAATTCCACCTGCCGCTAAGGCAGATTGTCCCGCATCACGATGTCGATCCTGATCTTCTCCTGTTCGCGCAAGATCGGCTCGCCACGGGCGAGCGCGAGCAGCACGCGCACGGCGGCGCGCGCTTCGTGTCCGGGGTTCTGCGAGATAGCGGCATGCATCACGCCCTGCAGCAGCAGCCGACGCGTCAACGCGGTGAGGTCGTGTCCGACGAACACCACCTGCTTGTCGCGACTGGCATCGCTCAACGCCTTTTCATTCAACGCGTTGGCGACGCCTTGCGTACCGGCGCCGACATTATAAAGACCCACGATGTCGGCATGCCGGCTCAACAGCCGCGTCAACACCTGCTCCGAACGCGCGTCCTCGTCGCGCCCTTCGAGCACCGGCAGCACGCTGAGGCCGGGGAATTCCGACGCCATCACCTGGTTGAAGCCAAAAATGCGCTCGGCATGATCGCGCAGGCCCTGCGAGCCCGCGACGATCGCGACCTTGCCGGACTTTTGTCCGACCAGCCGCCCGACCAGCGCGCCGGCAGTCCGCCCCGCAGCAATGTTGTCGATGCCGACATAATGGTGCCGGCGCGACGACGGCACGTCCGAGACCAGCGTCACGACCTTGGCGCCGGCATCGACGAGATCGTCGATCGCGGCGCGGACCCTGGGATGATCCAGCGCCACCACGGCGACACCGTCGTAATCGTCCGAGAGCCCTTCCAGGGATGCCGCGAGCATGGACGGATCGAACACGTCGGTCGCGACGGTCTCGACGCCGAGGCGGCGGGACGACAACCAGCCCGACATCTCGCCGAGATAGTCCTGGATCTGCTGCATGAACGGGTTCGGCCCCGACGGCATCACGAAGGCGAAACGGCGGGCGCGGCCGCGGGCGAGCTCGGCGGCGTCCACGTGCGGCTGGAATGAATTGCGCTCGATCGCCTCCTTGACGCGCCGGACCGTATCCGGCCGCACGCCCGGCCGATTGTGCAGGACGCGGTCCACCGTCGCGAGGCTGACGCCGGCCTGGCGGGCGATGTCCTTCAGCGTCAGCGCGGTCGTGGTGAGCGTCTCGGCCATGGCTGAAGGCTAGCAGAGGTGTTTTGAGGTACGCAACTCATTTTGAGAGACGGCAGCCATTTTCCCGCAGCTCAGCCCAGGAACAGCCTTTCCCGTCCGCCGTTGCCGCCCTGTGCATAACGATATCACCCATGATCCGGGCGAGGGATTGAGCCCGACGCTCGAGCGCAACATCCAGGCGCTGGTCGAGCGCCGCCGCCGGGAGCAGCGCGCTGCCAAGGGTCAGGAAAAGCTTGCCGATGCGATCACGGCGTTCACCGGCAGCATGGCGTTCGTCTATCTCCATGTCGCCGTGTTCGGCTTCTGGATCATCGCCAATCTGCATTGGCTGCCGGGAATCCCGGCCTGGGACGAGAGCTTCGTGGTGCTGGCGATGATTGCTTCGGTCGAGGCGATCTTCCTATCGACATTCGTGCTGATCTCGCAGAACCGCATGAGTGCAGCAGCGGACAAGCGCGCCGATCTCGATCTCCAGATCAGCCTTCTCGCCGAGCACGAATTGACCAAGGTTGCCCGCCTCCTTACGCAGATCGCCGAGCGGCTCGATGTCCAGCCCGACTCGAAACGGGATCTGGAGGAGGCAAGCCGCGACATCGCCCCCGAGCGCGTGCTCGACAGGATCGAGGAGACGCGCTCCTGAGCTATCGGCTGGCCGACAGGTCGAGGGTCAGGAACAGGCTGTTGGGATCCTCGACATAGCCCTCGAACGGGCCGCAGAGGACAAAGCCATGCGCCCGGTAGAGCGCGAGCGCCGGCTTGAAATAGTCCCACGAGCCGGTCTCGAGGCTGAGCCGCGCCATGCCGCGCGCGCGGGCTTCTGTGATGATGTGGCGGAGCATCTCACCGCCAAAGCCGCGCCGCCGCGTGGTCTGGAGCGTGTGCATCGACTTCACCTCGCCGTGCTCGGCTGACAGCGTCTTCAGCGCACCGACGGCGACCAGCGTCTCGCCGTCCCAGCCGGTCCAGAACGCGATGTCGGGCGCGCGCAGTCCGGAGAGATCGAGCGCATGGGCGCTGCCCGGCGCGGTCTGCGCCCGCGCCGCCGTGACGTGATGATCGAGCAGCGCGATGACGCGCGGATCAAAGGTGTCGCCGGTGCGGATCTGCATCGTCACGGTCTCACATCTTGCCGTAGGACGCGCCGCGGCGCGTGATGATGACGTAGCGCGCGTCCTGTCTGGTCTCGTTCTCGAAGATCACCGCGCGCATCACGTCGAAGTCGAGACAGTCGCCTTCGCGCAGGCGAACCGCCTTGGCGTCGATGTGCACGGCGATCGCGCCCTCCAGCATCAGCAGCTGCTGGGTGAAGGCATTGCGGCCCCAAGGGCTGTATGGCACCCGCGCACCGGCCGGCAAATCGACGACGATGATCTCGATGCCGCTCGCCGCGTCCGTGGGCGACGCGTGACGGCGGCGATAGCCGCTGTCGGGATCGCGCCAGTGCGGCTGGTCGGCGAGCCGCACCAGCCGCTCCGGCGGCTTTTCGGCCAGCGCGACGACGTCGCTGAGCGACACGTCGAGCGCGGCGCAGAGTTTTCCCAGCAGCGCAGCCGTCGCACTGCTCTGCGCCCGCTCCACCCGCCCGATCATGGCCCGGCTGACGCCGGAGCGCGCGGCAAGCTCATTCAGCGTCATGCCGGCCTGCGTCCGAAGCGTCTTCAAGCGACGACCGATCGCGCGATCGAGTTTCTGCTGGTCCATTTTCTTTGCATGTCCTGGTCTCTGATCCGAACATTGCCGACACGAGGACCGCACCCATCATGGCCGCGAGAAGCTTAAGCTGGGCGATGCGTGCGTGCCGGAAGCGAGGGGCCAATATATTAGAAACTTTGCGGAGCCTATAGGGCCGACTAGGATAGACCCAACGACGATGACCGGGAGGCGGCGACATGGGCGAACCGACGCAGCGGACGATCAAGGCCAACGGCATCAGCCTCAACGTCGCCGAGCAGGGCAAGGGGCCGATGGTGCTGCTCTGCCACGGCTTTCCGGAAGGTTGGTACTCCTGGCGTCACCAACTCGAGGCGCTGGGGGCAGCCGGTTTCCACGCGGTCGCCCCTGACATGCGCGGCTACGGCAAGAGCGACCGACCCGAAGCCATCGACCAGTACACGATCCTCCACATGGTCGGCGACCTCGTCGGCGTGCTCGACGCTTTCGAGGCGAAGGACGCCGTCATCGTCGGGCACGACTGGGGCGCGACGATCGCCTGGCACACGGCGCGCCTACGGCCCGACCGCTTCCGCGCCGCCGCCATTCTTAGCGTGCCCTATCGACCACGCAGTCCGGTGCGGCCGACGAGCGTAATGCCACAGACGGCGGATGCGCAGTTCTATCAACTGTATTTCCAGGAGCCGGGTGTCGCCGAAGCAGAATTCGAAAGGGATACGCGCGCAACGCTCGGCGCGATGCTCTATGGCGGTTCCGGCGAAGGCGCGGCGGTGATCCGCGCCAATGCCGAGCGTCAAGGGCGGACCGCCGGTGTCGGCATGGTCTCTCGCAAGGACGGCATGCTGCCGAAGGTGCAGGTGCCGCTGCCGTCGTGGCTGAGCAGCGCGGACCTCGACTATTACGGCGCCGAATTTGCCCATAGTGGGTTTCGCGGACCGCTCAACTACTATCGCAACATCGATCGCAACTGGGAGCTGATGGGCGCCTTCGAGGCCGTCAAGGTGGTCGTGCCCTCGCTCTTCATCGCCGGCGACTACGACATGGTCATGGCCTTCCCTGGCGCCGCCGAGCACGTTGCCAACATGAAGCAATGGGTGCCGCAATTACGCGAGATCAAGATGCTACCGGGGTGCGGACACTGGACGCAGCAGGAACGGCCGGCGGAGGTGAACGCGGCGATCGTGGAATTTCTGCGGAGCCTGCCGAACTAAAGGATGGAGCGGGCGAAGGGAATCGAACCCTCGTATGCAGCTTGGGAAGCTGCCGTTCTACCATTGAACTACGCCCGCGGATGCGCAGCTTGCGCCCGCTCTGATTAGCCGAGACGGCGCATCTCGCCAAGCGCTTTGGCGCAGCCCGCCCGCCCCTTCTTAAGTTTCCGGTAAGATTTTGGGTGCGGCGGATTGTGGCGGTGTTATGGTCGCGGTCTGGGGAGAGCGTACGTTGCGTGGGGGCGTGTGTATGGTGGGGCATGGCTACGCGATATTCGACACGACCATAGGGCGCTGCGGCATCATCTGGAGCAGCACCGGGGTCGTCGCCGTGCAGTTGCCAGAGGCGCGGGAGATCGACACCCGCCGCCGGATTTTCCAGATCCATCCCGAGGCACGCGAGCAGCGGCCTTCCGCGAACGCCGAGTTCGCGATCGAGGGCATCGTGAGCTTGCTGCAGGGCAGCGATGCTGATTTTTCCGAGGTCAGCCTGGACGCGAGCGGGGTGCCCGGCTTCAACCGGCGGGTCTACGAGGCGGCCTGCGCCATCCCGCGCGGGGAGACGCGCACCTATCACGAGATCGCCAAGGCGCTGGGCGCCTCCGGCGCGGCGCATTCGGTGGCCCAGGCGATCGCGAAAAATCCCTACATGCTGATCGTACCCTGTCACCGGGTGCTGGAGGCCGGCAATTACACCGACCGGCTCTCGCCCTATGGCGGCGTAATCTCCAAGCGGCGGCTGCTGTCGCTGGAGGGCACCCATCCGATCGCCAGCAAGACGCTGTTCGACGTCCTGCTGCCCGTTGCCCCACCGAGACCCTCCACCTAGATAGGCGGGATGGATGCAACAACGCTGCTGACCACCCCCTCGATGACCGTCTCCGAGTTTCGCTGCGACGCGGGACCGGACGACAGCCCGTTTGCGGAGTGCCGCACCGGCCATTCCATCGCCTATGTCCGCGCCGGCAGCTTTGGCTGTCATTGCCGCGCCGGCTTCTTCGAGCTGGTGGCGGGCTCGATGCTGGTCGGCGCGCCAGGCGAGGAATACACCTGCACACATGAGCACGTCGCCGGCGACGTCTGCCTGTCCTTTTTCCTCAGCGAGGATCTGATCGACGCGCTCGGCGGCCGGCGCGACGTCTGGCAGGTTGGCGCGACGCCACCGCTGCCCGAGCTGATGGTGCTGGGCGAGCTCGCCCAGACGGCGGCAGATGGCAACAGCGACCTCGGTCTCGACGAGGTCGGGCAGATCCTCGCCGGTCGTTTCGTCGATGTCGTGTCGGGCAAGGCGCGCAAGCCGACGACACCGACGGCGCGTGATCGCCGCCGCGCCGTGGAAGCCGCGCTCTGGATCGACGCCAACTCGCATGCCGAGGTCGACCTCGAACAGGCGGCGCGGCAAGCAGGCCTCAGCCCCTTCCACTTCCTGCGGCTGTTCTCCGCCGTGCTCGGCGTCACTCCGCATCAATATTTGGTGCGCTCGCGGCTGCGGCATGCGGCGCGGCTGCTGACTGACGACGACATCGCAGTCACCGACATCGCCTATGACGTCGGCTTCGGCGATCTCTCCAACTTCGTCCGCACCTTTCACCGCGCCGCCGGCGTCTCGCCGACCAAGTTCCGCCAGGCCTCGAAGGGAGAGCGCAAGATTCTCCAAGAGCAGCTTGCCCTCAACTGACTAGGTTCGTCTCCGGCGCGCGCCGATTGCGGCGCGCTTTGGCAATGGAGACGACCATGTACGATCATATCGGATTGCGCGTTGCCGACCTCGACGCCGCCACGCGCTTCTACACCGCGGTGCTGGCGCCGCTCGGTTATGTCCTGTGCTCGAGTGGCGATGGTTATGCCGGCTTCGGGCCGAGGGGCGAGCCGGCGCTGTGGCTGCACCTGAACAAGGGGCGCAAAGCCGATGGCGTGCACATCGCGTTTCGCGCGGGGGATCATGACGCGGTCAAGGCATTCCACAGCGAGGGCTTGAAGAGCGGTGGCCGCGACAATGGCGGCGCCGGCCCGCGCAAGGATTACAGCTCGACTTACTACGCGTCGTTTTTGATCGATCCCGATGGCAACAATGTTGAGGCGGTCTGTGTGTGAACGCGGCAGCCCTCACCACACACACACGCTGTCATGCCCCGGCTTGACCGGGGTATCCAGTACGCCGCAGCTCCTCGATTCAATCACAGCGGCCTCTGGAATACTGGATCGCCCGATCGAGTCGGGCGATGACAGCTGAGATGACGGCGCTATCGCTCGCTTCTCTACATCAAAGGACTCAACCATGGCCTCCATCCACAACGACATTCCCCTCAACGCCCCAGCGCGCGACGTCTGGGACGCGGTGCGCGATTTCGGCGCGCTGCATCGGCGGTTGGCGCCGGGCTTCGTCACGGCCTGCACGCTCGACGGCGACACGCGCATCGTCACCTTCGCCAACGGATCGGTGGCGCGCGAGGTGCTGGTCGATTGCGACGATGCCGGGCGGCGGCTGGTCTACGCGATCAACAACGAGCGGCTGAAGCATTACAGCGCCTCGGTGCAGGTGATCGCCGAGGGCGAGGCGAGATGCCGCCTGGTCTGGATCATCGACATGCTGCCGAACGAGCTCGCGCCCTATGTGCAGGGACAGACCAAGGACGCCGTCGCCGCCATACACCGCGCGTTTCCGGCCGCAGCTGCGTGATCTTTCTCACAGAGCCCAGCCCTCGTCCGCAATAACGATGGCGCCGTGCGTCCGGTTGGCTCCGCTCTCCCGGCGGCGCCACGCGCGCGAGGAGCAGGCCATGAGAGGTGCGGACAAGGTGATCTGGCAGGCGGCCGCCGTGCTGCTGATGTTTTCGATTTCGAGCGCGCCGGCAAAGGCGCAGTTCTTCGGCGGCGGCGGTGCCGGCGGCGAGGACATAATGACCCAGATGGCGCCGATGCTCGAGATGATGAAGGCCAAGATGGGCAAGCGCCGCTTCGGCATGATGATGCAGACCATGGGCCCGATGATGAGCCGCATGATGGAGAATGGCGGTGGTGGTCTTGGCATGATGGGCGGCGGTGGCATTGGCGGCCTCGGCGCCGGCAACCTCGGCGGCGGTTTCGGCGCGCCCAATTACGGCGGCTACGCGCCGATGGGTGGAGGCGGCACCATGCCGGCCGGAATGGGCGGCATCGGCGGCGGCGATATCATGGGCATGCTCGGCGGCGCCGGTGGCGGCGACATGATGGCGATGATTCCGCAACTGATGCGGCTCGCCAATGTCGGCGGTGGTGGCGGCCATCGCCGCCACAGGCACCGCTAGTCCGCGGCGGCCGACAGAGCCGGCCTGATCGCAGGTTTGGTTTGGCGCGGTCCCCAGCGTGTCAGCACCACGCTGGAGCACGAGAGCAGGCCGAGCACGACCATCGAGCTCGCCGCCAGCCAGAAGAAGCTTTGCGCGGTGGCATCATGCGTCGACAGCCACCAGCCGACAGCCGAGATGTAGATCAGCCGCGCGGTCTGCGCCAGCACCGGGCCGATCACCTTCGCAGCGCCCTGCGACGAGAAATACATCGTCGAGGCGAGGCCGATGAAGGCGTAGAACGGCGCCACCGTCGACAAATATTGGTGGCTGGTGGCGCGCACGGTCGCGCTGTCCGTGAAGATGTTGACCCAGAGATCGGGGAAGGCCGCGACCAGGCACGCCGGTGCACCGACGGCGACGAAGGCGCTCGCCGCTGCGATCCAGGCGATGCGCCGGGCGCGGGCGATGCGGCCGGCGCCGACCGCCATGCCGATCATCGGCACCGAGGCGATGCCGAACGAGAACGCGATCGAGGTCAGCAGGAATTCCAGCCGCGCACCGATGCCGTAGCCGGCCAGGATCGCGGTGCCGAATTTCGCAAGCATGTGAGTGAAGATCGAGATCGTCAGCACCGATTGCAGCGGCGAGAAGCAGGCGATGGCGCCCACTTTGAGGATGTCGAAAAACATCGCCCATTGGATGCGAAGTCCGCGCAGCTTCGGCGTCACGCGGGCGCGGCCGGAGAACAGGTACCAGCCCATCACGCCGATATTCATGCAATAGGCAATCAGCGCGCCGGCGGCGACGCCGCGCATGCCGAATTGCGGCACCGGACCGAGGCCGAGGCCAAGCGTGCCACCGAGCACGATCTGCCAGGCCGCGGAATTGAGGATCAACAGCGACGGCAGCTTCATGTTGCCGGTGCCGCGCAGGACGCCGGCCATGGTGTTGAGCAGCCAGGGCAGCACGGCGCCGCCGAAAAACACCTGGGTGTAGGCGATCGCATGCGTCAGCACGTCGCCGCGGCCGCCGAGCATCTCAAGCACCTTGGGCCCGAAGATCAGCATGCCCAGCATGAAGACGAGGCCGAAGCTGATGCCGATCAGCAGCGCGTGCGCGGCGAGCGTCCCGGCACGCTCGCGATCGCCCGCGCCGAGCGCGCGCGCGATGGCGGAGGCCACCGCGCCGCCCATCGCACCGCCTGACATGGTCATGGTCAGGATCACTGTCGGAAACACCAGCGCCATCGCGGCCAGCGCTTCCACGCCGAGCCGTCCGATATAGGAGGTCTCCGCAATTACCGTGCAAGTGCCGGCTGAGAGCGCGACCACGTTGGGCCAGGCCAGTCCGAGCAGCGTGCGCAGGATCGGCCCGTCCATCAGCGCGCTCCTCACGGGGCGCGGAGGCGGCGGCAGCGGACGCTCTTGTTCATCGACCGGGATTTCGGCGATGTCTGACATGTCCTCTCCGGGCAAAGCGCCATTTCCGGCGCAGCAATGCTTGGGTGTGCCAATGAATTGGTTCGCGCAGGGCGCAACAAGAGGCTTGTTAGCACGACGCGCAGCGATTCCTCCTGCGCTAGGTGCAGGCGTGCCCTGCGGCAGCGCGGTGACGCCGTCGTCTACCCAATCGTCCAGAGCAATGGCGGACGACCGCTCGGTGTCGGGGACAGGTGCACGCCGATGTGCCGGCCGCACCCGGCCGCAAGCCCCTCGAACAACCCCGCCAGCACCTTGGCGCAAGCGGAGTGGTTATCGGCGACGTCTTCCATCAACCTCCAGCTCTGCTGACGGATTTCGAACGTGCCCTCGGATTGCGTCGTCTCAGCCGCATCGTCCTGCGCGACAAACAGCGCGTTGAGGAACGTCGCGAATTCGCTCGCACCGCCGCGGCCCATCGACAGCGCCGCAGCGACCTCATCGAAATATTGCATCCCGATCAGCTTGCCCGTGAGGTGCAGGAGATAGCCCGCATCCTCCGGACCGAACAGCTGCACCATCACGGGCGCGGCGGTGCGCACATATTCCATCGCATAGTTGCGATAGGCTTTTTCCAGTCTCGGCCTTGGCCAGCTTGCGACCGGCAACGCCGGAGCCGCGGCTGCATCGAACAGCGGGGCTTCGAGGTGCCGCGCGAACACGAGGCGCTGGTCGAGCTCGAGGGGCTGGTCATATTGATAATAGTAGCCTTCGAGCCCGTCCTGGCCGTCGACGCTCTGCTTGGTGCAGACGAACCCCAATCTGGTATCGCCGAGCGCCACGCCGTTGTTGGCGTGCCAGCCGCGCAGCATCGCGCGCGAGACTTCGCCCGGCACGCCGCAGATGGCAGTGCCTTTCCAGATCCAGCGCGGCGGCGGATAGCGGATCCAGGCTTTGCGGTCGCTCTCATACATGTATTCGACGTGCACGCCGCCGATCCAGTTCGAGAGATAGTGATATTGCGCGGCTGCCACGGCGGGCGGCAGATGGCTCAGCCCGAGCTTCTCCAGCCCCGGCAGGAAGCGCTCCTGCTGCTGGCGGCGGAACACGCGAAAGACGAACTCCGCAGCATCTGCCGTGCCGCGACGCGTGACCACGGTGAGGATCAGACCGGTGAAGTAGGCGTGATAGAGATCGGCAACCGCGCGCCAGCGTTTCCATTGAGCTTCCTGCGCGGGGTCTGGTGCGGTCATGTTCGCTCCCGATCGTTGTTCTGATCGAGTGTGTCAATGCATCCGGTGACGGACAAGTTGAGCCGCACGCAGGAGCCCTGCACGCCGGCGCGCCAATTCCGCATCACGAATTTTGCGCAGGCTTAGCTTGCGAAGCTTTGGCGGCACGCTCGCGCTCGACGCGCTCGGTGACGTCGCGTGCCATCGCCACCGATCCTTGCACCACTCCAGCGGCGTCCCGCACCAGCGCAAAGGTCATCTCGATGTAGAGCTTGCGTCCGTCCTTGTGCAGCGCGCGGGTCAGTGTCGGCTTGCCCGCAAGCTTCATCGCGCCGCTGGCAAGCGCGGCCTCAAAACCTTTCCAGTGCGCGGCGCGCAGATGTTCGGGAATGATCAGGTCGAGATTCTGGCCCAGCGCTTCGTCCGCCGAGAAGCCGAACAGTGCGGACGATGCGCGGTTCCAGCGCATGATCGTGCCGGAGCGATCCGAATAGATCAGCGCGTCGGCGACGTCGTCGAGGATTCTTGCGTCGAGTTCGGATTGATCTGTCATTTCGCCACCTCGGACGTAGCCCGGATTCACTTCCCATCTTGACACAGATTCGGTGTCATCGCCCGACTTGATCGGGCGATCCAGTATTCCAGAGGCGGATGTGATCGAACCAATAGGCTACGGCGTACTGGATGCCCCGGTCAAGCCGAGGCATGACAGCGGAAGGTGAGGCTATCCCTACACCCGGAAATGCTTGCTCAGCTTCAGGCCCTGCGCCTGGTAGTTCGAGCCGATGCGCTGGCCGTACATCGCGTCGGGGCGGGCCAGCATCTTCTCGTAGACGAGGCGGCCGACGATCTGGCCGTGCTCGAGGATGAACGGCACCTCGCGCGAGCGCACTTCGAGCACGGCGCGCGAGCCTAGCCCGCCGGCGCCGGCATAGCCGAAGCCGGGATCGAAGAATCCGGCATAATGCACGCGGAACTCGCCGACCAGCGGATCGAACGGCACCATCTCCGCGGCGTAATCGGGCGGCACCTGCACCGCCTCTTTCGACGCGAGGATATAGAACTCGCCGGGATCGAGGATCAGGCTGCCGTCGGGACGGGCCGAGATCGGCTCCCAGAAGTCCTCGACGGAATAGCCGGCGCGGCGATCGACGTCGATGACGCCGGTGTGGCGCTTGGCGCGGTAGCCGACGAAGCCGCCGCTCTTCTCGCCGGAGAGATCAACAGAGACGGCGACGCCGCCGGTGAGGTCGGCATCGTCGATATCGACGAGACGCTCGGTCGCGTGCAGCGCCTCGAGGTCCTCGATGTTGAGGATGGCATCGCCGGTGCGGAAGCGCACCTGGCTCAGGCGCGAGCCCTCGCTGACCAGCACCGGAAACGTCTTCGGGCTGATCTCGGCATAGAGCGGGCCGTGATAGCCGGCACCGATCATGTCGAAGCGGCGGGTGCCGTCGGCGATCACGCGGGTGAAGACGTCGAGCCGGCCGGTCGAGCTCTTCGGGTTGGCGGCCGCGACGATCTCCGGCGGCAGCGCGAGGCTTTCAAGCAGCGGCACGATGTAGACGCAGTTGGTCTCCAGCACCGCGCCGTCGGCGAGGCTGAACTCGTGCAGCTTCAACTCGTCGATGCGCTCGGCGACCGTGGCGCCGGGACCGGGCAGGAAGCTGGCGCGAACGCGATAGGCGATATCGCCAAGACGCAAATCGAGGCTCGCCGGCTGGATCTGGCTTTCGACGAAGTCGTAAGCGGGCAGGATGAGACCGCCCTCCGCCATCGCCGCGATCATGCGGTCGGGCAGGATACCATTGGCGTCGGCGGCGACCGTGAACGTCAACCCGGGGTCCTCATCAGGGATCAAACACATCCCGACATGCGGGAAATATGAGCGTTTTACGGCTATCCGATGGACGTCTTGACGGAAAGGGCATTGCGGAATATGAGCATGACTTATCCCGTGGTGATTTGAGCCGGCCGGCTTGCAGCCACGTTAAATAAGTCGCTAAACAGGCCGGGGACCTCTGTGATCCCGGCCCGTGGAGATATTCCAGGCCGGTTTTTTTGTGACCATTCTCGATGGTCACTTCAGGAGGTCCTATGTCGAAGTCCCCGGCGCCAACCGCCCACTACCGTCCCGAAACTCGCCTGGTTCATTCCGGCACCTTACGCTCGCAATATGGCGAGACGTCGGAGTCGCTGTTCCTGACCCAGGGCTACGTTTACAACAGCGCCGAGGAGTGCGAGGCGCGATTCAAGGGCGAGGACCCCGGCTTCATCTATTCACGCTACTCCAATCCGACCATCTCGATGTTCGAGCGCCGCATGATCGAGCTCGAAGGCGCCGAAGCGGCACGTTCGGCCGCGACCGGCATGGCCGCGGTGACGACCGCGATCCTGGCGCCGCTCAAGGCCGGCGATCACGTCGTGGCCTCGCGCGCGCTGTTCGGCTCGTGTCTCTACGTCGTGCAGGATTTACTGCCGCGCTACGGCATCGAGACCACGCTGGTCGACGGCCTCGATCTCGACCAGTGGCAGCGCGCCATGAAGCCGAACACCAAGACGTTCTTCCTGGAGAGCCCGACCAATCCGACGCTCGACGTGCTCGACATTCCCGGCATTGCCGAGATCGCGCATAGTGGCGGCGCGCGGCTCGTCGTCGACAACGTGTTCGCCACCCCGATCTGGCAGAGCCCGCTCGCGCTCGGCGCCGACGTCGTGGTCTATTCCGCGACCAAGCACATCGACGGCCAGGGCCGCTGTCTCGGCGGCATCATCCTGTCCTCGGAAGCGTTCATCGCCGAGCACATCCACAATTTCATGCGCCAGACCGGCCCGTCGATCTCGCCGTTCAACGCCTGGGTCCTGCTCAAGGGGCTGGAGACGCTCGCCGTGCGCGTGCGCGCGCAGACCGAGACGGCGGCGCGCATCGCGGACGTGCTGGCGAGCCATCCGAAGATTTCGCGGCTGGTGTTTCCCGGCCGCGCCGATCATCCGCAGGCTGCATTGGTGAAGAAGCAGATGCGCGGCGGCTCGACGCTGGTCGGCCTCGAGGTCAAGGGCGGCAAGCAGGCGGCGTTCCGCGTGCTCAACGAGCTCAAGCTTGCCAAGATCTCGAACAATCTCGGCGACGCCAAGAGCCTCGTCACGCATCCGGCAACGACGACGCATCAGCGCCTCAAGCCGGAGGACCGCGCCGTGCTAGGCATCAGCGAGGGATTCATCCGCTTCTCGGCGGGGCTTGAGCACGCAGACGATCTGATCGAGGATCTGACGGCGGCGCTGGAGAAGGCGTGAGTTATTGTCGTCCCGGCCTAGTGCGCAATTGCGCATGGGGGCCGGGACGACAAGTCACATTGGCCGGTACGTCCGCACGTCCGCGGGCACGTTCACGCCGAGCTTGATCTGGCCGACGGAGCGAATGATGTCGTCGCCGAGGAGCTGGGCGAAGCAGGCATAGCCCCAATCGTTCATGTGCAGTCCGTCGGCGATCACGAAACTCTCGACCGGAAGCGATTGCTTCTCGTGCCAGTCGCGCATCACCTCGAAGCGCGGGAAGATGCCGACGTGACGGAGCTCGGCGACCTTGCCGAGCAGCTTCACCATCTTGCCGGCGCTCTCGGCGCGCTGGTTGACGGCGGGCGAATATTGCGGATCGACCAGCACGATGTCGGTGCCGCCGGTGGCCTGGATGCGAGCGATGCCGTCCTCGACCAGTTTGGCGGTCTCGCCAGGATCGAGATTGCGCAGCACGGCATTGGTGCCGACCTGCCAGATAACCAGATCCGGATGCACGTCGATCACCTCTTTCTGGAGACGCTTCATCATCTCGGGCGCATCCTCGCCGCCGACGCCGGCATTGACGACGGTGATGTCGGCGGTCGGATAGTGCCGGTGCAGCTGCGCGGCAAGGCGATTGGGATAGTTGAACTCCGGCGAGCTCGCGCCGAATCCCGCGGTCGACGACGAGCCGAACGCGACGATGACGACGGGCTGGCCGGCGACGAGCTTGCCCGCGACATGCGGCAGCGAGCCCATCGCCTTCGAGCCGCCCTTCGGCGACAGGCAGGGCACGCGGCTAAAGATGTCGCCGGCGGATTTCGCGACCTGCTTCACCTTGTCGATGGCGCGCGCCGTGATGCCGCGCTGGTCGGGGGACGTCGCTGCGACGGTGGTCTGGGACGGTGAAGCGGGAGCCGGATCAGCCGACTGCTGCGGGGCCGGTGTTGCCTGCGCGGCCTGCGTCTGCGCGTGGGACTGCGAGGCCGGACTCAGCAACAGCAGCACCGCTGCTGCGGGCACAGCCAGCCATGCCGTCAGGCAAAAAGGGCGGAGAGAACTCATTAACGCTAGACCTCAATTTTGCTGCTGGGCCGGCTCCAGATGGGCAGCGTCGATCACGAACTGTGCCAACGCCCGGCCAAGGCAATCATGGACCTGCTTCGCCAACTCGGGCCCGCGCGACGGGCTGAATAGGTCGAACTGGCCCTGATCATTCCACTGCCGCATGATCGCGAACCGATCGAACAGCGGAATATCGTGCTCCTGCGCCACCACCCTCATATTGTCGAGGTATGGCGGCACCGAGATCATGGTTTCGGTACGCGGACTGTACTGCAAATTCATCAAGACGACGTCAGCCCCTGCCTTTTGCAACGCAACAACCCCTTCGGTCACCGCGCCACGAAAATCATCGGGATCGATGGCTCGGATAGCATCGACAGTCCCGGTCTGCCAGATGACCAAAGTAGGCGTTTTTGCTTCCATCAGCTTAACGAAGCTGGCAGCCGCCTCCTCGGCCGTTTTCTTGCTCTGTATTTCTACGGAGACGTGCACAGTCTCGGACGGCGGCAGCTTGTCCTTCAGGATGGCCTGCATCCGCGCCGGATAAGAGGCGTCCTCGGAAGCCGGAATCGTGGTCGAGCGACTGCCGATGACCAGGATTTCGAGCGGCTTGCCGGCCTTCACGGCATCGGCGACCTTGGGAAGCTGGCTTTCGCTGGTGAGCAGATAGGACGGCACTTCACAGGCTGCGGGCGCGGCTGAAGCAGCCGGCGCAGCATCGTCCGCGCGCGCCGGAGGCGCGGCGAGACCACCGCACAGCAGGATCAGGCTCAGGAAAACCTTCGCCTTCATCAGCCCCCTCCCGCCATATCGGCGCTGCCGACGGCGCTTTTGGTTTTCGAACCGCTCTTGTCAGCCACCCGCTTGTACCACGAAATCAGCCAGGCCATGGCCCACATGATCAGGATTCCGGAGAGACTTATTAGCGCATGCATGACCGGGCCGCCCGAGACTTCGGCCAGGATGAAATGGCCGGCGAAGGCGAGGAAGACGCCGAGACAGAATATCTCCAGGGAATGCGAGCCGCACAGGATCAGCGGCCGCAGCCAGGGCGATTTCAGGCCCGGCCAGTCCCGGGGCAGGACGCGCACGGTGAGCGCGGCCAGCGCCAGGAAATGCGTGAAGCGCAGCACGTCAAGGTCGGCCTTGTCGATCGGATACATCCACTGCTCGAGCCGCTTCGGCATGAAGTGGGAGAGCTGCGGCACATACCAGGTCAGCGTCACGTAGAATGCCGCAACCAGATAGGCGATCGCGATCCACATCGTCACCCGCGAAGCCAGAATGTGCGACATGCGTCGGGCACCCCCGAGCGCGCACCATGCCCCGAACACGAACAGCAATTGCCAGGCGAAGGGATTGAAGGCCCAGAAGCCGTTCGGATAGGCCGACAGATAGAGGTCGTATTCCCAGGTCACCGCGTAGAGCGCGACCGAGAGGCCGAGCGTCACGTCGGGGCGCCACTTCATCAGCCACAGGATCAAGGGCAGCGCCAGCATCAGCACGATGTAGAGCGGCAGCACGTCCATGTTGACCGGACGGAAGCGCAGCAGCAGCGCCTGCACGATCGTGACGTCGGGCTGCTTGAGGAAATCCATGATGCCCATCTCTTCGGTGTAGAGCGGGTTCTCGAACCTGGTCGCGACGTAGGAGATTTCGGCAAGGAAGATCGTGAACAGGAAGACGTGGGCGACATAGATCTGCCAGACGCGCCGCAGGATGCGCGCGGTGGCGACGACGATGCCGGACTCCAGCATCGCCCGACCGTAGACGAAGGCGGCGGTATAGCCGGAGATGAAGATGAAGATCTCGGTGGCGTCGCTGAAGCCGTAATTGCGGATCGTGAACCAGGTCAGAAGGCTCGGCGGCAAATGGTCGATGAAGATCAGCCACAGCGCAAGGCCGCGGAACAGGTCGAGCCGGAGCTCGCGCTCGCCGATGGCGGGCAGCGAAATGGCCGGCGCGGCCGCGCGCCGCTTCGCTCCCGCGGACTTGACCTCCACAGGTTTAGCGGTTCCCGCGATCGTCGATCCCGTCACTTGGTCGGCAATGGTCATCGGGGGCCTAAAAACCCTTCCGCAAATCGCGACGTGGCAAGGAGTGTACCGGTCCGGCCGTCATCTCGCAAAGCGACCGGATCACAAGCAAGTACATTTGCAAGCCCATTTGGACGTGTACTTCCCTGCGAATTCTGGCGGGACGATGTCGCCAAGGCGTCTCCGGCGTTTGGTTCCGGAGCGGTTTTCGGTATGATGGCAATCATGTACCGCGCCGTGACCCGCCAGATCGAAGTGACCGTCGAGCCGAACTTTGTTCCGGAGCAGTCGTCGGCCGACCGCTCCCGTTATTTCTGGGCCTACACCGTCGTCATCACCAATTCCGGCGACGAGACCGTGCAGCTCAAGACGCGGCACTGGATCATCACCGATGCCACCGGCCGGCAGCAGGAGGTGAAGGGCGAGGGCGTCGTCGGCGAGCAGCCGACGCTCGCGCCTGGCGAACGCTTCGAATACACCTCGGGCGTGCCGCTCACGACCGCCTCGGGCTTCATGACCGGCCGCTACCAGATGGTCAGCGCGACCGGCGAACGCTTCGAGATCGACGTGCCCACGTTCTCGCTGGACAGCCCGGACAACAAGCGGGTGTTGAATTAGGGCAGGAGATGGTGGGCGCGCTCCGCTTTGGCCGACCCTATCGCACCTGCAGGCTAACGCCTTACGCGTCTTCCACGCCTGCTTCATCCGGCGTGAACTCGTACACCGAGCTGCAGAACTCGCAGGTCACGACGACCTTGTCGTCCTTGACCATCGCGGCACGGTCGTCAGACGAAAAGCTCTTTAGCATCGATGCCACCGCATCGCGCGAGCAGGAGCATTGCGCCTTCAAGGGCAGCGGATTGAACACGCGCACGCCGCGCTCGTGGAACAGGCGGTAGAGCAGCCGCTCCCCGGACAGCTCCGGATCGATCAGCTCAACGTCTTCGACGGTCTCGATCAGCGAGCGTGCCTCGACCCAGGCATCGTCTTCAGCGACGGCGTGCACTTCGACGCCTTCGGGCGCATCGCCGGGATGCAGATCGGCCTGCCGCGCACGCTCGGGCGCCTTCGGCAGGAACTGCATCAGCATGCCGCCAGCACGCCAGCGATGCTTGCCGCCGTCGTTCGAACGCCATTCCTCGCCGACAGCGAGACGCACGCGTGTCGGGATCTGCTCGGAGCGCAGGAAATATTCGTGAGCGGCGTCTTCGAGGCTGCCGCCGTCGAGCGCGACCAGGCCCTGGTAGCGGCTCATGTCGGGGCCTTGGTCGATGGTCATGGCGAGATGACCGTGGCCCAGCAGCGCGCCGGAATGCGTGCCAGTATCTTTGGCCTCGCCGAGGCGCGCGGCGTCGTAGCGCGCATAGGCGCGCAGGCGATCCGGCGCCTGATAGTCCACGACCAGGAACGACACCGGACCGTCGGTCTGGGCCTGGAGAATGAAGCGGCCCTCGAACTTCAGCGAGGAGCCAAGCAGCGTGGTCAGCACGATGGCCTCGCCGAGCAGCTTGCCGACCGGCGCGGGATAATCGTGCTTGGTCAGGATTTCGTCGAGCGCCGGACCAAGCCGCACCAGCCGACCGCGCACATCGAGCGCGTCGACCTCGTAAGGCAGCACGGCGTCATCGATCGGAACCGCGGATGGCGCGCGAACCGGGCCTTCAGGCCCGGTTTTCATATCAGGGGATTGGGAAACCATGGCGCTTTATCTGGGGTCGGAAGGCGGAATTGGAAGGGGGTGAGGGCTGGGGTCCGGAATGCAGAACGGATCGTACGCAAGCAGGGCAAATTCAGCGTCGTCCTGGCGAAAGCCAGGACGACGATGAAGACCTACTTCGCCGGCACGGCGGATACCGGCCCGGATTACTTCACCGCGTCGAAGCACCAGGCCAGAATGCCCTTCTGCGCGTGCAGGCGGTTTTCGGCCTCGTCGAACACGACGGATTGTGGACCGTCGATCACCTCGTCGGTGACCTCCTCGCCCCGATGGGCGGGCAGGCAGTGCATGAACAGCGCATCCGGCTTGGCAAGCGACATCAGCTGCGCATTGACCTGATAGGGCTTGAGCACGTTGTGGCGGTGCTCGCCTTCCTTGTCGCCCATCGACACCCAGGTGTCGGTCACGACACAATCGGCGCCGCGCACGGCGGCTTCGGCATCCGTGCCGAGCATGATCGGCGCGCCCGTCGCCTTGATGAAGTCGCGCATCGCCTTTTTCGGCGCGAGCTCCGGAGGCGTCGCGACATTGAGCTGGAACTTGAAGCGCTCGGCGGCGTGCGCCCAGGAGGCGAGCACGTTGTTGTCGTCGCCGGTCCAGGCCACGGTCTTGCCCTCGATCGGGCCGCGATGTTCCTCGTAGGTCATGAGGTCCGCCATCACCTGGCAGGGATGCGAGCGGCGCGTCAGGCCGTTGATGACGGGCACGGTGGCGTTTGCCGCAAGCTCCAGCAGCGCATCGTGATTGAGAATGCGGATCATGATGGCGTCGACATAGCGCGACAGCACGCGCGCGGTGTCGGCGATGGTCTCGCCGCGGCCGAGCTGCATTTCGGCGCCGGTGAGCATGATGGGCTCGCCGCCGAGCTGGCGCATGGCGACGTCGAAAGACACCCGCGTCCGCGTCGAGGGGCGCTCGAAGATCATCGCCAGGGTCTTGCCTTCGAGCGGCCTGACCGGCTGATGCGCCTTCTGCTTCGCCTTCATCGCGGAGGACGCAGCGAGCATGCGCTTGAGCTCCGACAGCGGCAGCTCGTTGATATCGAGGAAGTGCTTCGGTGTTTTATCGGGCGACTTGCTCATCAGCTTGACGCCCGCTTGTTGCCGGACAACGCGGTGCAGGCGCGCTCGAGCCGCCCGACGCTGTCCTCGATCTCGGCTTCGGTGACGATCAAAGGCGGCAGGAAACGCACGACATTGTCGCCGGCACCGACGGTGAGCAGCTTTTGGTCGCGCAAGGCTGCAACGAGATCGCCGGAGGGCACCACGGCCTTGATGCCGATCAGGAGGCCCTCGCCGCGCACTTCGCTGACGACATCGCCGTGTCGGTCGATCACGGAGGCGAGCTTCTGCTTGAGCAGCAGCGACATCCTCTGCACGTGGTCGAAGAAGCCGGGCTTGAGCATGACGTCGAGCACGGCGTTCGCAGCCGCGATCGCGAGCGGATTGCCCCCGAAGGTCGAGCCGTGCGAGCCCGGCGTCATGCCGGACGCCGCTTCCGCGGTCGCAAGGCAGGCGCCGATCGGGAAGCCGCCGCCGAGCGCCTTGGCCAGCGACATCACGTCGGGTTCGACGCCAAGGCGGCGGTACGCGAACAGATCGCCGGTGCGGCCCATGCCGGTCTGCACCTCGTCGAAGGCGAGCAACAGACCCTTCTCGTCGCAGAGCTGGCGCAACGCCCTCAGGAAGGCGGGCGTTGCCGAACGCACACCGCCCTCGCCCTGGATCGGCTCGATCAGGATGCCGGCGGTCTGCGGACCGATTGCCTTTTTCACGGCATCGAGATCGCCATGCGCAACCTGGTCGAAGCCCTCCATCGGAGGGCCGAAACCTTCGAGATATTTTGCCGATCCCGTTGCGGCCAGCGTCGCCAGCGTGCGGCCATGGAAGGCGCCTTCGAAGGTGATCATGCGATAGCGGTCGGGATGACCCTTTGCGGCGTGATAACGGCGCACGACCTTGATCACGCATTCCAGCGCTTCGGCGCCGGAATTGCAGAAGAACACGAAATCCGCGAAACTTTCATTGCACAGGCGCGCGGCGAGCTTTTCGCCGTCCGGGCTCTGGAACAGATTCGACATGTGCCAGAGCTTGGTGGCCTGCTCCTGCAACGCCGCGACCAGCGCCGGATGGGCATGGCCGAGCGCATTCACCGCCACCCCGGAGGTGAAATCGAGATAGCGCTCGCCATTGGTCGCGATCAGCCAGCAGCCTTCGCCACGCTCGAAACCAAGGTCGGACCTGGCGAAAACGGGGAGCAAATGCGGCGCTGCGCTGTTAGTCATGATGGTCACTTGAATGTTGCGGACGGAGTGAGCGTGCATTGCGCAACGCACCATCGACCGGCCCGGAAAACGAAACGTGCCGCCTCTTGAGGGCGGCACGTGCGACTATCTTAGGCCTGGTGAAACGGGTGTCAATGCCGCCCGGAAAGCCTCGCGAAACGCTGAATCCGTAGTCTTGCGGTGCCGATTTTGCGGGATTTGGCCACGGAACATGTGGAAGCGAGTCGGCGGACTCTTGCGCGGGAGTCACGCCATATTGTAGCGTTTGGATTGTCAGATACGACATCTCGTGCAGTGGTTCTGATCTTTAAGTCCTTATGTACCGGCGTAAACGTTCGGGCGTTCAAGACGCGCCCGGCGAGCCTTAAGGGATTCTGGCGGCACGGGTTTTTGAAGGCTTAGGCATTCGCTGCGAGGCCCCAGGATGGCTGGCGCGCAGCGAGGGAAAGGGTGCAATGACGGTTTTGACCTGGTCCGATGATCGCGTCGAGCAGCTGAAAAAGCTCTGGGAGGCCGGACTTTCGGCCAGCCAGATCGCGGCGGAGCTCGGCAATGTGACCCGCAATGCCGTGATCGGCAAAGTGCACAGGCTCGGCCTTTCGGGCCGCGCCAAGAGCCCATCATCGGCAGCGCCGCGGCCGCGCAAGGCGCGCCCCGCGCAGCACATGATGCGGGTGAGCCGCCCGATCTCGCGCGGCAACACCGCGCTGGCGCAGGCCTTCGAGGTGGAGGCTGAGCCGGATCCGGTCACCTATGACAACGTGGTGCCGATGAGCCAGCGGCTGTCGCTGCTGGAATTGAACGAGGCGACCTGCCACTGGCCGGTCGGCGATCCCTCGAGCCCGGACTTCTTCTTCTGCGGTGGAAGGGCGCTGTCCGGACTGCCCTATTGCGCCCAGCACTCGCGCGTTGCGTACCAGCCGGCGTCGGATCGGCGCCGCGCACCGGTGAAGCCGGGTCCGCGGTAATCACGGCAAGTCGTCGCGCGAAGACGA
Source organism: Bradyrhizobium sp. Kon56 (assembly GCF_055807635.1). Classification (NCBI taxonomy): domain Bacteria; kingdom Pseudomonadati; phylum Pseudomonadota; class Alphaproteobacteria; order Hyphomicrobiales; family Nitrobacteraceae; genus Bradyrhizobium; species Bradyrhizobium sp. Kon56. The sequence continues at coordinate 157,763 of NZ_JBVVOU010000011.1, forward strand.
TTCAACAATTTCAGCGTCGTCCCGGCCTAGTGCGCAATTGCGCACGGGGGGCCGGGACCCATACTCCGAGCACGCAATAATCGTGCGGAAGGGGTCACTCCGAGTCTTCGCCAAACCACGTTCGGTGGTTATGGGCCCGGATCAGCGCTCGCTTCGCTCGCTTGTCCGGGACGACGGCTGAGAATGCAGGGACAACTCGCCAACAAACAAGCCTGCAACCCTACACCTGCTCCGCCTTGGCAAACCGATCATCCAGCGCGTAGCCGGCGCCGCGGACGGTGCGGATCGGGTCCTGCTCGCGGCCGAGATTGAGCAGCTTGCGCAGGCGGCCGATATGCACGTCGACGGTGCGCTCGTCGATATAGATGTCGCGACCCCAGACGCTGTCGAGCAGTTGCTCGCGCGAGAACACGCGCCCCGGATGCTCCAGGAAGAACTCCAGCAGGCGATATTCGGTCGGACCGAGATCGATCGGCCGGCCCGAGCGCGCCACGCGGCGCTTGTCGCGGTCGAGCTCGATGTCGCCAAAAGCAAGCACCGTCGCGAGCCGCTCCGGGCTTGCGCGCCGCAGCAGGCCTTTCACGCGCGCCAGCAGCTCCGGCACCGAGAACGGCTTGACGATGTAATCGTCGGCGCCGGTCGCAAGACCCCGCACCCGCTCGCTCTCCTCGCCGCGCGCGGTGAGCATGATGATCGGGAGCTGCTTGGTCTCGGGACGGGTGCGAAGCCGCCGGCACAATTCGATGCCTGACAGGCCCGGCAGCATCCAGTCGAGCACGATCAGATCGGGGATGTGCTCCTTGAGGCGGGTGTCGGCGTCGTCGCCGCGCATCACCGTCTCGACGTCATAGCCGTCGCCTTCGAGGTTGTAGCGGAGAAGCTCGGTCAGGGCTTCCTCGTCCTCAACCACCATAATGCGTGCGCCCATCGGGTCGTCGCTCCCTAAGTCTTCAGGTGTTCGGTACCGTGTTGGCGAAGGTCGTCATGTCGCCCTTCGGCCGCTTGTCGGTGATGGCCTGGCCCTCGATCATGTAGAACACGGTCTCGGCGATGTTGGTGGCGTGGTCGCCGATCCGCTCGATGTTCTTGGCGCAGAACATCAGATGGATGCAGAACGAGATGTTGCGCGGATCCTCCATCATGTAGGTGAGGAGCTCGCGGAACAGCGAGGTGCAGATGGCGTCGACCTCCTCGTCGCCCTTCCAGACCGCCATCGCCGCCGGCAGATCATGCGCGGCATAGGCGTCCAGCACCGACTTGACCTGCTGCTGCACGAGGTCGGTCATGTGCTCGAGGCCGCGGAACAGCTTGAGCGGATGGAAGTCCGTCTCCAGCGCCGCGACGCGCTTGCCCATGTTCTTGGCGAGGTCGCCGATGCGCTCGAGATCGGTCGCGACGCGCATGGCGCCGACGATCTCGCGCAGATCGACCGCCATCGGCTGGCGGCGGGCGATGGTGAGCACCGCACGCTCCTCGATGCGCTTCTGCAGCGCGTCGAGCTCGGTGTCGATGGCGACGACGCGCTGGCCGAGCGGGACGTCGCGGCGGATCAGCGCGTCGACGGACTCGACGATCATGCGCTCGGCGATGCCGCCCATCTCGGCGACCAGGCGAGTGAGTTCCTGGAGGTCGGTGTCGAAAGCCTTTGCGGTATGTTCAGAACCCATGTCGCGTCTCCTAGCCGAACCGGCCGGTGATGTAATCCTGCGTGCGCCGATCTGACGGCGACGTGAAGATCTTGCTGGTGTCGTCGAACTCTATCAGCTCGCCGAGATACATGAAGGCGGTCTTGTCGGAGACGCGCGCCGCCTGTTGCATGTTGTGGGTGACGATAGCGATCGTGTAATCCTCGGACAGCTCCTGGATCAGCTCCTCGACCTTGGCGGTCGAGATCGGGTCGAGCGCCGAACAGGGTTCGTCGAACAGGATCACCTCGGGCCGCACCGCGACGGTGCGGGCGATGCAGAGGCGCTGCTGCTGGCCGCCGGAGAGCGACAGGCCGGAGGCGTTGAGCTTGTCCTTGACCTCGTTCCACAGCGCGCCGCCGCGCAGCGCCTTCTCGACGCGGCCGTCCATCTCGGACTTCGAGATCTTCTCATAGAGACGGATGCCGAACGCGATGTTCTCGTAGATCGTCATCGGGAACGGCGTCGGCTTCTGGAACACCATGCCGACGCGGGCGCGCAGCAAATTGAGGTCCAGCCTGGGGTCGAGGATGTTGGTCTGATCGAGCATCAGCTGACCGGTGGCGCGCTGGCCGGGATAGAGGTCGTACATCCGGTTGAAGATGCGCAGCAGGGTCGACTTGCCGCAGCCCGACGGTCCGATGAACGCCGTAACGCGGTTGGCGCCGAGCGTCAGGTTGATGTTCTTCAGCGCATGGTGCTCGCCGTAATAGAAGTTCAGGTTACGCACGGTCACCTTCGGGGGCGCCTCGGGCAGCACCGCCGCGTGCGGCAGTCCACCGGACGCGCTCATCGACACGGAAAGATCACTCATTTTGCGGTCCTCTCGGCGCCAAGGATGCGCGCGAAAATATTAAGGGCAAGAACGGTCAGGGTGATGAGCAGCGCCCCGCTCCAGGCCAACTGCTTCCAATAGGCATAGGGGCTCTGCACGAAGTTGTTGATGGTCACAGGCAGGTTCGCCATCGTCTTGTTCAGGCCGAGGCTGAAGAACTGGTTCGATAGCGCGGTGAACAGCAGCGGCGCGGTTTCACCGGCGACGCGAGCGGTCGCGAGCAGCACGCCGGTGATGAGACCCGATCGGGCAGCCCGATAAGCGATCCGCTTGATCACCAGCGAACGCGGCAGGCCGAGCGCCGAGGCCGCCTCGCGCAACGCGTTCGGCACCAGCAGCAGCATGTCCTCGGTCGTGCGCAGCACCACCGGGATCACGATGACCGCGAGGGCGAGCGAGCCTGCGATCGCCGAGAAGCCGCGCATCGGCACCACCACGGCGCCGTAGATGAACAGGCCGATGATGATCGAGGGCGCCGAGAGCAGGATGTCGTTGATGAAGCGGATCACCGAGGTCAGCCGGTCGTTGCGGCCGTATTCGGCGAGATAGGTGCCGGCGAACATGCCGAGCGGCGCGCCGATGCCGACGCCGATCACGGTCATGATCAGCGAGCCGACGATGGCGTTGAGCAGACCGCCCTCGTTCGATCCCGGTGGCGGCGTGTTCTCGGTGAACAGCTGGACATTGAGTCCCGCCAGCCCGTTGTAGAGCAGCGTGATCAGGATCAGCGCGAGCCAGGTGACGCCGAAGGCGGTTGCGGCGATGCAGAGCCCGCGGACGACGATGTCCTTGCGGCGTCGGCGTGAATAGATCGGATTCATGGCGCTAATTCCCCGCCTTCTTTTCCAGCCGCATCAGCATCAGCCGCGCCGCTGCGAGCACGAAGAAGGTCAGAACGAACAGCAGGAGGCCGAGCAGGATCAGGCCGGATTGGTGCAGGCCGTCGCTCTCGGCGAACTCGGATGCGATCGCCGCCGAGATCGTGGTGCCCGGCGCAAAGATCGATGACGAGATCCGGAACGAGTTGCCGATGATGAAGGTCACCGCCATGGTCTCGCCGAGCGCGCGGCCCAGCGCCAGCATGATGCCGCCGATGACGCCGACCCGGGTGTAGGGGATCACCACGCTGCGGACGACTTCCCATGTGGTGCAGCCGACGCCGTAGGCGGCTTCCTTCAGGACCGGAGGCACCGTCTTGAACACGTCGACCGAGATCGAGGTGATGAAGGGCAGCACCATGATGGCAAGGATCAGCGCGGCATTGAACAGGCTGAGATAGGACGGGGGACCTGCGAAGATCGCGCCCAGCACGGGAACGCCGTCGAAGATCTTGATCATGAAGGGCTGGAACGTGTTGGCCAGGAACGGACCCAACACGAAGAAGCCCCACATGCCGTAGATGATCGAGGGAATACCGGCGAGCAGCTCGATTGCCATGCCGATCGGGCGGCGCAGCCATTGCGGGCAGAGCTCGGTGAGGAAGATCGCAATGCCGAGACCCACGGGAATGGCGATCAGCATCGCGATGAAGGAGGTGACGAGCGTGCCGTACATCGGCCCGAGCGCGCCGAGCACCGGCGGATCTGCGGAGGGCGCCCAGCGCTGCGTCCACAGGAAGGAGACGCCGTATTCTTTCATCGCCGGGAAAGCGCCGACGATCAGCGAAATGATGATGCCGCCGAGGATCAGAAGCACCGAGATCGCGGAGAGCCGCGTAATCCAGTAGAAGGTAACGTCGCCGAGCTTGAACGCGCTCAAGGCCTTGGCGCGGTCATACGGTCCGGCGTCGTCGATTACATCGCTCTGAACGGCCATCTCTGCCACGCCGATCCCCTGTACCAAATAGTATACGTTTTTTGTTGGTCCGTGCCCCGGATGTAGCGCAGCGCATCCGGGGCACGAGCGTCGCGAACCTAGCTCTTGATGTCGGCAGCCCAGGTCTTCTCGATCAGCTGAACGACCGGATCCGGCATCGGGATGTAGTCGAGCTCTTCAGCCGCCTTGCCGCCGCTCTTGAAGGCCCAGCGGAAGAACTTGATGGCTTCCTGCGAGGCCGCCTTGTCGGTGGCGTCCTTGTGCATGAGGATGAAGGTCGCCGCCGTGATCGGCCAGGATTTCTCGCCGGGCTGGTCGGTCAGGATGACGTAGTAGCCGGGAGCCTTGGCCCAGTCGGCGTTGGAGGCGGCCGCCTGGAAGGCTTCGACGGTGGGCTGCACAGGCTTGCCGGCCTTGTTGATGAGACCGGTGTAGGTCAGCTTGTTCTGCTTGGCATAGGCGTACTCGACATAGCCAATCGAGTTCTTGGTCTGGCTGATGTTGCCGGACACGCCTTCATTGCCCTTGGCGCCGACGCCGACCGGCCACTCGACCGCGGTACCCTCACCGACCTTGCTCTTCCAATCCGCGCTGGCCTTGGCGAGGTAGTTGGTGAAGTTGAAGGTGGTGCCCGAACCGTCCGAACGGCGGACCACGGTGATGGCCTCCGAGGGCAGCTTCACGTTCGGGTTGAGCTTCTTGATCGCGGCGTCGTCCCATTTGGTGATCTTGCCGAGATAGATGCTGGCCAGCGTCTCGCCGTCGAACACCAGTTCACCGGGCTTCACGCCCTCGATGTTGACGACGGGCACGATGGCACCCATCACCATCGGCCACTGGACGAGGCCGTCCTTCTCGAGCTGCTCGGCCTTGAGCGGCGCATCGCTGGCGCCGAAGGTCACGGTCTTGGCCTGGATCTGCTTAATGCCGCCGCCGGAGCCGATCGACTGGTAGTTCAGACCGTTGCCGGTCTCCTTCTTGTAGGCGTCGGCCCATTTGGAATAGATCGGGAACGGGAACGTCGCGCCGGCTCCGGTGATGTCGGCAGCAAAGGCCGCCGTCGTCGATGCGGCGACCATGCCAGCAGCGACGAGTGTTTTGAGGAAATTCATGCTGGTCTCCATACAGGGGAGCGAAGCGCCATCCGCGCCCGATCGCGCTCCCCGTGCCGCCCCTTTAGGAGCGGACAGCTGAGCTTTTACGAAGGTTTGGTGACAGTCGGATGACAGTGTTAAGCAGCTGAAATCGCTGGAATTTAGCTCAGAGCCGCAGGCTTGCCCTGGGGAAAACAGGCGGTGAAAGTGGCGCCCTGTTTGGGCACGCTTTCGATCAAAAGCCGGCCGCGATGACGGTTAAGAATATGTTTCACCAGCGACAATCCCAGGCCGGTGCCGCCCTGCGAGCGGCTGTCGCCGACATCGACCCGGTAGAAGCGCTCGGTCAGCCGCGGCAGGTGCTCCGGCGCGATGCCGGGGCCGAAATCCCGGACCAGCACCCGGATTTCCTGAGTTCCATCAGGGGCCGCGCCTGATATCAGCGACACGATAATGCGTCCACCGGAGGCGCCGTATTTGAGCGCGTTCTCGATCAAATTCTCGAACAGGCGGAGCAACTCCTCGCGGTCCCCCGCGATCAGCACCGGGGTCTCGGGCAGCTGGGTCTCGACCTCGACCTGGCGTTCCCGCGCCAGCGGCTCGAGCCCATCGGCGACCTGCAAGATGATCGGCAGCAGGTCGACCAGGGTGTCGGGCCGCACATGGGCCGACAGCTCCACCCGCGACAGCGACAAGAGATCGTCGATCAGGCGCGCCATCCGGGTGGCTTGGTTGTGCATGATGCCGAGGAAGCGCTCGCGCGCCTTGGGATCGTCCTTGGCCTGGCCCTGGAGCGTGTCGATGAAGCCGGACAGCGCGGCCAGCGGCGTGCGCAGCTCGTGGCTGGCATTGGCGACGAAATCGGCCCGCATTTCCTCGACCCGGCGCAGCGGCGTCTGGTCGTGAAAGGTCATCAGCATGCATTTGTCGGCGCCGCCAAAGGTGGTCGGCACCGGCACCGGCGTGATGGTCAGCTCCATCCAGCGATCGACCGGGACATGGTCGAGATAGGTCGCGCGCCGCGGCTCGGTGGTCGCGATCGACTCGCGCAGCGCCGTGATGATCTCGGGCGAGCGCAGCGCGAACTGGGCGAGCTCATTCCGGCGCAGTGCCGGCGCGAGCTGGGCGGCTGCGGCGTTGAGATGGATGACGCGGCCGGCGCGGTCGAGCAGCACCGCGGGATCGGGCATGCCGGCGACCACTGCGGCGACCGCCGCGCTCTCGACCGGGTTGACGCGGCGGGTCTCTTCGCGCGAGGCGGCGGTATCGTGCAGGCGCCACGGGATCAGCGCTGCGGCCGCGATGCAGAGGAACACCGCAATCGCATGCAGCGCCGATAATTCCCCCAGCGAGACCACCACGGATAGCGCGAGCGCCGCGGCGATCAGGATGACGGTCGAGTGCCGCAGCCGGTCGGACCAGGGCGGGGAGGAGGGAGAAGTTGGGGCGTCGATCGCCATCGGGGCGGGCTTCTCCAAAAGGCCTTGCGCCGGTCAGGCGCCGCTGTCGCTGCGCTTTCTCACGTAAGCGGCTTCAGGCGCGGGGCCGGGGTCGAGCTTGAGCGCAGCCTGCTGCAGGCGCTTCGATCGTGCGCCGATGATAACTTCGCGAAACGTCAGCAAGATTACAGATATGACAAAAGGGGACAGATAATAGAGGACGCGGAACAGCAGCATCCCGCCCAGCAGCTCCTCGCGGTCCATCTGCCAGAGCCCGACCAGCATCGCCGCGTCGAACACGCCAAGGCCTCCGGGCGAATGGCTGGCAAAGCCGAGCAGCGTGGCCGAGACGAAGATCACCGCGACCACCACGAAACCGAGATTGGGCTCGTCAGGGACCAGCACGTACATCGCGAGCGCGCAGAAGCCGAGATCGATGATGCCGATCGCGATCTGGAGCAGCGTCAGCGGGCCGCCCGGCAGCATCACGGTCCAGGGCCCGCGGCCGACCATGCGCGGCTGGGTCCAGACCCAGACCACGTAAGCGACCAGTCCGACGATGATCATCATCGCCAGCATCCGGTTCAGCCAGGGCGGAAGCATGTCGATCGAGGCCGCGGCTTCCGGATGATAGGAGATGCCGAGGCCCAGCACCGCGGCATTGCCGAGCCAGAAGGTCAGGCCGGCGAGGAAGCAGATCTTTGCGACGTCGATCGCGTTCAGGCCATAGGCGGAATAGATGCGGTAGCGCACCGCGCCGCCGGTGAAGACGCTGGCGCCGACATTGTGGCCGATCGAATAGCTGGTGAAGGCAGCGAGCGCGTTAATCCGATAGGGCACGTGGGGATGGCCGATCGCGCGCACGGCGAACAGGTCGTAGAAGGTCAGCGTGAAATAGCCCGCAGCGACGAACAGCGCCGCCATCGCGATCTGGCTCGGCTCGGTGCTCTTGATCGCTTCGAGGACTTCGTTGACATCGATGCCGCGCAGCATGTGGTAGAGCACATAGCAAGCGATGCCGATGACCGCGACGCTGATCACAACTCCAAGCTTATGCAGGATTTGCTTCTGGCGCAGAAACGACATCGCCCTGCGTATGGCTTCCAGCATCTAAACCTCGAACAACGCTTCAGCGGCCAGGGTGGCCGGCGAACAGGCGGACGACACGCAGGCACCCGACGAATCCTCGCCGGCGGCTCCGGCATCGCGCATGCCCCCTGCCCCTCCACTAGCGCGTTTTGGGGCGGAGTGGAATTCGACAATTCGAACAAAAAGTCGTGGCTTCAAGGTTTTAGGCAGGTTGCGGGCTCCTGATGCACGGTTTGGCGCTTTCGGCGGCAAGCCTGACGCGAATCTCCATGGCCATCCTGGCGCAGACGCCATGAAGTTTTGATGATTTCGGCCGTACAATGTTCCGTCACGGCTTAAGTCGAAATCAATCTATGGGCGGGATTTCGCTGTTGAAAGAGGGTCGCGCCGCGCGCGGCCGCTGCGGCGCGCACGATTACGTGGCCGACGGCTCGCGCTCGATCATCCGGTTGCACTGCGACATCACAGACGTCATTGCGGCCGCCCGCCAGCGGCCGCGATGAGCACGTCGTTCGGAGGTAGCGTTCTGCTCAGGCCGCAAGCTGCGGGCGCACTGCCTCGATGCCCGCGATCCAGCCGGCGACGGAGCGCCCGATCGCCTCGGGGTGATCCTCCTGGAGGAAATGCAGGCCGGCGCCGAGACGAACCAGCGCGCAGTGCTTCAGGGAGGCTGCAAACCGTTCGGCAAATTCCGGTGAGACCAGAGCTCCGGGCTCGCCGGTGAACAGGAGCTTTGGATAGAACGACGCGGCCAGCGCTGCATGCGCGGACTGCAGAGCCTGATAAACGTCAGCGGGCTCGCCTGCGATCGGCAGTTCGCGCGGAAGTGCAAGAACGGGCCGGCGGCTCTCTGGTGTTGGAAACGGCGCGCGATAGGGCGCCATCTCGTCATCGCTGAGCTTGCGGACCATGCCGCCGGGTAGCACGCGCTCGACGAAGGCATTCGCCTCGAGGATCATCGCCTCGCCCTCGCCCGGCGTCCTGAATTTACGGAAGGCCGCCCGCGCCGCCTCGGCATGCTCCTGCTCTGCGGCAACCTCGGTGTCGTGGAAGTCCTGCCAGGTCGGCATCGGACGGATGAACTCCATGAAGGCGAGCCCGCGCACGAAATCCGGCCGGCGCGCCGCAAGATGAAATGCGAGCGCTGTGCCCCAATCCTGCGCAATGAGATAGGCCGACGTAATGCCGCGCTGTTCGATGAAGGCATCGAGATAGCGGACGTGATCGAAGAAGCGGTACGCGATGTCGGGCTTGTCGGACTGACCGAAGCCGATGTTGTCGGGCGCGAGGCAATGCGCGACCGGTGACACCAACGGCATGATGTTGCGCCAGATGTGCGAGGACGTCGGATTGCCGTGCAGGAAGAGCGCGACCGGCGCGTTCTGCGCGCCTGCCTCACGATAGGCCATGCTGCTTCCGAGGACGGACGCTTTGCGAATCTTGATGTCGATCTGCTTGGTCATGTCAGCTCCTTGAACACGGTTTGGAATGCGATGCTCTTGAAACGTTCGAGCGCTTTGGGACTGCGGTCGACCTTCATGCGCAGGATCGCGCCCTGCCAGGACGCGAGCAGGAAGTCTGCGAGCTCCTCGGGCTCGAAATCGGATGCGATCTCGCCGCGGGTCTGCGCCTCGGCGATGCAGGCGGCGAACGGCACGCGCCATTCGGCAAAGATGTCGGCGAGGCGCACGCGCAGCATCTCGCTGCTGCCGGTCGCTTCCAGACTGAGATCGCCGATCAGGCAGCCGCGACCAAAGCCGTCGGCTTCCAGCCTGCCCGTGATGATGTCGAGGTAGCGCTTGAGCCGTGCGCGGGGGCTCAGCGAGACATCCTGCAATGCCTCCGCGACCAAGCTCCTGGTGAGATCGAAATAGCGGTCGAGCACCTCGGAGGCGAACGCTTCCTTGGAGCGGAAATGATTGGTGAAGGACCCCTGCGGCGCGCCCGCAGCAGTGGTGACGTCGCGCACGCTGGTGCCGTGATAGCCGGTCCGAAACATGACCTTCAGGCCGGCGTCGAGAATGGCGTCTTTGAGCGAGGGCTTTGGCATGGCGAAGTAATACGCACGTACGTATTAATGTCAAACGCCCCGCCCTTGCCCTTGAAACCTGATGGCGGAGCAAGTGATGAGCGCGATAGCGGGCGCGCGTTTGCCTCTCAGCTCAGCCGCTCAGGCCGGCGGCATGCTGCGTGCGACCACCCGATCGCGCAGCCAGGCGCCGATGGCGGCGCCGACGAGGTAGCAGCCGAACATGGTCAGGCCGAGGTCGAGCCAGTAGCCGAAGCGACCGGGGACCACATGCGCGAACGAGGCCGCGACCAGGCCGGCAACAAGCACGGCGAGCCAGCGCGCGGTCACCTTCGAGGTGCCGTTGCCGCGCTGGACCACCGAGATCCAGCCCATGCAGAAGCCGAGCAGCAGCGAGCCGATCAGCCAGCCCAGATGGAACGAGACGAGATAGGGCATCGTCACCTCACCAGAAATTCGATGCGGCGGTTCTGCGCCTTGGCGTCTTCGCTGTCATTGCCGGCGACTGGCTGCGTGCTGCCGTAGCCGACCGCGGTGAACCGGTTGGCAGGCAGGCCGGCCTTGACCAGATAGTCGATCACCGCCTGCGCGCGCTTCTCCGAGAGTGCCTGGTTGAAGGAATCCTCGCCGTCGGCATCGGTATGCCCGGCGACCTCGATATTGGTGGTGGGGCATCGCAATGCCGTCTCGATCAGATGATCGAGAATGCCGGCGGAATCCGGATCGATCTCGGCGCGCTTCGCCCCGAAGCGAATCTTGGCCTTGGCCAAGAGCTCGGAGAACAATTGCTGGCACACGGTGCCGTCGACCGGCCCGGCCGCGGGCTTCACCGTGATCTCCGGCTTGTACTGCCAGTTTTTCGGAAAATCCTTGCCGAGGCCTGCGCGGATGTCGTTGGCGGCACCTTCATAGAGCGCATCGCCCGACAGCTTCACCTCGCGGTCGGACACGACGAGAGTGCCGGTCGACAGTCGCGACAGCGCGCCGAGCGCTGCGACCACGGCGGGGCTGAACGAGCCGGGCGCGCCGACGCTGGCCTTGAGATTGTCGACGACCTTTTCGTTGAAGAATTTCCGCGACGCACTGGTGGCGATGGCCGCGTGGACATTGTTGTCGGGAACATAGCCGGTCAGCGTCACCGTCGCGGCCACCGGATCCTTGTAAGCCTGGAACACGTAAGGCGGCGCCTTGACGTCGTTGGCGGCGATCGAAAAGCCCTCGGGCAGGTTTTTAAGTGCCGCTGCGACCGCTTCGCGGCCGCCGAGATCGCGCGCCATCCCCGACAGAGTGACTTTGGTGTCTGTGATCGTGATCTTGCCGTCCTTGAGCTTGCCGATCTGGTCGAGCAGCAGCATCGCAGCCGCCTCGAACCGCGGCGGTGCGCCGCGGGCCAAACCCATCTGATCGGCCACCTCGGTGCCGCCGACCTCCTTGCGGGCCGCCTCGGTCAGGCGGCCCTTCATCGACGGCAGGGGCGCAGAGCCTGACAGCGTCACCCGCACCACGTCGCGCTCGGCGTTCCAGACGAAGGGCTTTGCCTCGGGCACGAGGCGGGTCCGGTCGTCGACCAGGCGCACGCCGGGGACGGTCTCGACCGCCACAACGGCGTCGCGGCGCCCCTCCTCAGAAAACGCGTCCGCAGCCAGGCTGACGTCGCGGCCATCCACCGCGATCCGGGTCTTGTCCAGAACGGTATCCTTTAGCGCCGCCGAGCTGCGGGCGGAAAGGTCCGCCTCGACCGGCAAAGTGTTATTCCAGGCCGCAAATCCCCACATGACGGCCAGGGGGATCAGCCCCGGCCACCATTTGCTGGCCCACCTGAAAAGCTTGTGCATTCGACGACCCGAACTCTGGAACCGGAGACAAAACAAACCCTTGGCAGGCTGTCAAACCGGAAATGACGCCCTTCCGAAGGCCGGGCCTGGACAATTGGAATAACTTTTTCTTCAAGGGTTCTTCCGTAAGTTGAAAGCGGAATGCCAAAGTCCGCCAGCGGGTCATGAAACAACTCCGTAACAACGTCATCCGCGCCGGGCTGGAAGCACTCTATTTCAGCGGCGCCCACCACCTGTTGCGTCCGCTTTTGTCGGGCGTCGGCGCCATATTCATGCTGCATCACGTGCGGCCGGCCCGCGGCGCGGCGTTCCAGCCGAACCGGCATCTCGAAGTCACCCCCGAATTCCTGCGTGCCACACTGCGCCACCTGCGCGCGCGCGAGATCGACATCGTCAGCATGGACGAGCTGCATGAGCGGCTGGTGCGGCGCCGGTTCGACCGCCGCTTCGCCGCCTTCACGCTCGACGATGGCTATCGCGACAATCTCGATTTTGCGCTGCCAGTTCTGCGCGAATTTGACGCGCCCTTGGCGGTCTACGTCGCCAGCGATTTCGCGGAGGGGACGGGCCGGCTGTGGTGGGAGGCGCTGGAGGCCGTAATCGCCAAGACCGAGCAGATCGAGGTGACGATCGGCAATGCCGCGCTGCGGCTCGATGCGACGACGCCAGCCGCCAAGCAGGTGGCGTTCGATCGCCTGCACGACTGGTTGCGCGCACTGCCCGGCGAGCACGATCTCAAGCGCGAGATCGAGGCGCTCTGCACGAAGTACGGCGTCGACATGGCCGCGCTGTGCCGCAGCCTCTGCCTGTCCTGGGACGAGGTGAAGACATTTGCCGCCGATCCCCTGGTCACGATCGGCGCGCATTCCGTCAGCCATTGCAATCTCGCCAAGCAAAGCGAAGCGATCGCCACGCAGGAGATGGCCGTGAGCCGCGCGCGGATCGAGCAGGCGCTCGGCCGCAACGTTCAACATCTGGCCTATCCCTATGGCGATCGCGAGGCGGCGGGCGAGCGTGAATTCGTGCTCGCTGCATCCGCCGGCTTCAAGACCGCGGTGACGACGCGACCCGGCATGCTGTTCGCCGAAAACGCCGGCCGCATGACGGCGCTGCCACGGGTCTCGCTCAATGGCAATTACCAGGACACGCGGATTCTGCCGGTGCTGACCTCGGGCGCCGCGACCGCGATGTGGAACGGCTTCCGCAGGATCGCGGCGGCTTAAATCTCTCCGTCTTGGCTGCCCGAACTCAGACGTCGTCATGGCGAAAGCCAGGACGACGATGCGGCGCTGTCCTTGACTCCCCTCCCTACCCCGCTCAAAACGTCGCCAAACACCAGGGGAGGCACCATGTTCAACGATCTGTTCTCGCTCAAAGGCCGCGTCGCGCTGGTGACCGGTGGTTCGCGCGGCATCGGCAAGATGATCGCGGCGGGATTTCTCAGCGCGGGAGCCGCGAAGGTCTACATCACCGCGCGCAAGGCAGGACCTTGCGAGGCCACCGCGAGAGAGCTGTCAGGCCGATATGACGGTGAGTGCATCGCGCTGCCGATCGACATCTCGACCGTCGACGGCTGCGACAGGCTCGCTGGCGAAATCATCAAGCTGGAGCCGAAGCTCAACATCCTCGTCAACAATGCAGGGGCTGCCTGGGGCGCGGAGTTCGACGAATTCCCCGAAAGCGGCTGGGACAAGGTGATGGACCTCAACGTCAAGTCGCTGTTCTTCCTGACCAAGGCGCTGGCCAAGCCGCTGCGCGCGGCGGCTTCGCATGAGCGGCCCGCCAAGGTCATCAACATCGCCTCGGTTGACGGCATTTTCGTCAATCCCGGCGAGACCTACTCCTATGCCGCGAGCAAGGCCGCGGTGATCCATTTGACGCGGCGCATGGCGACGAAACTGATCAAGGACAACGTCAACGTCACCGCAATCGCGCCCGGCGCGTTCAAGTCCGACATGAACCGGGCTGCGCGCGACCATTCGGACGAGGTCGCCAAGCGCATTCCGGCGCGGCGGATCGGAACCGACGAGGACATGGCCGGCGTGGCGATCTATCTCGCCTCGCGCGCGGGTGACTACGTGGTCGGCAACACCATCGCGGTGGATGGCGGCGTGGTGTACGCGAACGCGGGGCTAGAGATCGCGGGGTAGGCGGGGGCGCGTCAGCACGACGCCCTCACCTCACACTCCGGTGTCGTCCCGGCCTTCGCCGGGACGACAGGTGAGTATGTAGCGCGGCCGTCGCGCCTCGCTGGCGGCCCTTACGACTCGATCCTCACATATTCGAAATCGCCGGGCTTGTTGTCGATGCCGACTTTCGGCGGTGAGATCCAGGAGGCGAACTGGCCGGTCTCGGTGACGGGCTGCATCAGCGAGGTGATGAAGTCGCCGTCCGCGGTCGAGGGCAGCCATTCGTCCTTGCGCTTCGCCCAGGTGGCATCGTCGATCAAAATGCCGTCGGGCGTCGCGTGGATGCCCTTGAACTCGCCGATATGGCGGTGGAAGGCGACGTTGGGCAGCTTGAGCTGAAACTGGTAGCCCGCGGTCGAGATCACCTTGTTCCAGCGCAGCATGCCCTTGACGCAATCCTGGCTGTAATCGTCGCGCAGGCGCATGTTGAGCGCGGTCAGCGCCGGCTCGTCGACGAGCTTGATCTCACCGTCGATGAACTTCAGCACCGGATAGGTGGCGTTCTTGAGCTGATGATCGTCGTCGATCTGGGTCTCGTGATAGCGACCCTTGATGCCGGTGTTGAAGGCGTTCGCCGCGTTGGTCGAGACTTCCGAGCCAAACAGATCGAGCGACAGCGTATAGTGCAGGTTCAGCTTCTTCTGAATGGTCGGCAGGTCGATCACGCCGAGCGCGCGGACCTTCGCGATGTCGGTGGGATCGGTGATGCCGGCTTCGCGCATCGCATCGCAGGTGCGCTGCACGACGCGGGTGATGCCGGTCTCGCCGACGAACATATGGTGCGCTTCTTCCGTCAGCATGAAGCGGCAGGTGCGCGACAGGGGATCGAAGCCTGATTGCGCCAGCGAGTGCAGCTGCATCTTGCCGTCGCGGTCGGTGAAATAGGTGAACATGAAGAAGGACAGCCAGTCCGGCGTCGCTTCGTTGAAGGCGCCCAGCATGCGCGGCGAGTCGGCGTCGCCCGAGCGGCGGCGCAACAAATCGTCGGCCTCTTCACGTCCGTCGCGACCAAAGTACTTTTGCAGCAGGTACACCATCGCCCAGAGGTGACGGCCTTCCTCGACATTGACCTGGAACAGATTGCGCATGTCGTACAGCGAGGGCGCGGTCTTGCCGAGATGGCGCTGCTGCTCGACGGAGGCGGGCTCGGTGTCGCCCTGGATCACGATCAGACGGCGCAGCATGGCGCGATACTCGCCCGGGACTTCCTGCCAGGCCGGCTCGCCAAAATGCTCGCCGAACGGCACGACGCGGTTCTCTTCCTGGGGAGCAAGGAGAATGCCCCAGCGATACTCGGGCATCCGCACATAGTCGAACTTGGCCCAGCCGCGCGGATCGACCGAATAGGCGGTGCGCAAGTACACCAGCGATTCCTGGAAGCCTTCCGGCCCCATGTCTTTCCACCAGTCCATGTAGCCGGGATGCCAGCCTTCCAGCGCCTTGAGCACCTGGCGGTCTTCGGCCAAATTGACGTTGTTCGGAATCTTGGTCGAGTAGTCGACGTTCATGATGTTCACGTTCATGGCCGTGCTCCTTGGATTTCTTTCGTCATGCCCGGCCTTGTGCCGGGCACCCACGTTCTTGCTTGCTCAGCCAAGGACGTGGATGGCCGGGACATTCTGTACGAAGACGCGCTTCGCGCTTTTGCCCGGCCATGACGCAGCAAATGTCGTCACACCCGCGTCATATCGAATTTCGGCTTCTGGCCGCTGCCGTAGCGGCGCAGCGCGCCTTCCTCGCCGACCGCGTTGGGGCGCTGGAAGATCCAGTTCTGCCACGCGGTGAGGCGCGAAAAGATTTTCGATTCCATCGTCTCGGGGCCGACGAAGCGCAGGTTGGCTTCCATGCCGGTGAGGCTGTCGGGCGAAAAGCTGGCGCGCTCCTCCAGGAACACGCGAACCTCGTCGTCCCAGTCGATGTCGTCGAGTGCGAAGGTGACGAGACCGAGCTCTTCGGCCTGCTCGGCGTCCAGCGTGGTGCCCATCGTGGCTTCCGCGCGTTCCACATCGGACGGATCGGCCTGGAAGCGCGACTGAAGCCGCGTCAGGCCATGGCTCATCGGATACGGGCCAAAATTCATCGCTGACAGTTCGATCGACGGCGGCGGGCGGTTGTCGCCCTGGCGCGTGCCGATCAGCATGTAGGAACGGTCGGCGGCGAAGACGAGCTCGGCGAGCGTGCCGGCGAAGCAGGAGCCGGGCTCGACCAGCGTCACCAGCGTGCGCGAGGTGACGTCGATGCGCTTCAAGACACGCTTCCAGTAGTGCCTGATTTCGTTGACCAGCCAGTGCGCCTTGTTGGCTTCGAGGAAGGCGTCGCAGGCGAGCACATGGGCGCGGTCGCCGTGGCTCTTGAACACCAGCATCGCGATCTCGAGCTCGTTGATACGCAGATGCAGGATGGCGTCGTCGAGTTCGCGCGCGACCTGGAGCGGCCAGAACGCGACACCCTGCGCCATCATCCCGTCGATATCGGCGGGCGGCGCGGCTTCAGGCGCCTTGATCGAGATCGTGGCGATGCGGGCGGCGCGGTCGATGTCGACGGTGACAAAGCCGTAGCGGATGCTCGTCTCATCGATGATGCGCTTGAGCGGCGTCAGCGCGATGCCCTTGCCGCTGCCCTTGCGCTTCGAGGCCTGGGCGAATTCCCTGGCGCGCTCGGCAACCTTGCCTTCGAGCTTGCTGTTCGGCGCGATCTCGTCGACCAGGCGCCATTGCACGGCGCGCTTGCCCTTCACGCCTTCTTCGATGGTGCAGAAGAAATCGGCGTGATCGCGGCGCACCTTGCGCTTGTCGACCACACGCGTGAGGCCGCCGGTGCCCGGCAGCACCGCGAGCAGCGGCACTTCGGGCAAGGCGACGGCGGACGCGCCGTCATCGGCAAGCATGATGTAGTCGGTGGCGAGCGCGAGCTCATAGCCGCCGCCGGCGGCCGAGCCGTTCACGACGGTGATAAAGCGCTGGCCGGAATTCTCCGACGAGTCTTCCATGCCGTTGCGGGTCTCGTTGGTGAACTTGCAGAAATTGACCTTGTGGGCATGCGTCGAGCCGGCGAGCATGCGGATGTTGGCGCCGGCGCAGAACACGCGGTTCTTGGCCGAGCGCATCACCACGACCTTCACCTCGGGGTGCTCGAAGCGCAGGCGCTGGACCGCGTCGGCAAGCTCGATGTCGACGCCGAGATCGTAGGAATTGAGCTTGAGCAGATAGCCCTCGAACAGGCCGCCATTCTCGTCGACGTCCATGGTCAGGGTGGCGACGTCACCGTCAACCGCGAGCTTCCAGTGCCGGTAGCGGGACGGCTCGGTCTGGAAATCGATGAATGTCGCGCCGCCTGCGAGGCGCCGATCTTCCTCGGCCATGGGCCACCCTTGAGTTCGTCTTGGTTTACCGTTAGATGCACAATAATGCATATTGCTGCGCGCGTCTAGACTTTAACGGCCCATACATGCATTTTGTTGCATGCCCTCTCCTAGGGCCGCTGCTGCAAATTGCTCAATCGCGTGAAGCGTCGATCCCGGAGCTTCGCGATGCGGAGAATGCGCCGCGCCTGACATGACTTTCAAATCGACCGGGCAATAGCATTCGTGCTGCGCGATCTCGGCCTGACGCAGCGTCCCGTATTGGTCGTCCACGCCTTGAAGGATCAGGACGGGAACGCGGATATAAGCGAGATATTCCGAGATATCCCAGTCGCGGAATTTGGGATCGAGCCAGGCGGCGTTCCAGCCGTAGAAGGCGTTGTCGACGTCCGTGTGCCAGCGCGCGAGCTTTGCCTTCAGGTCGGTGGTCTCAAATGCCGTCTTGATGTCCGCAATCGACTTCACCGAGATGTCCTCGACAATGAAATGCGGCGCGATCAGTACGAGGCCGTTCAGGCGATGATCCTGATGCGCGCCGGCATAGATCGTCGCGATCGACGCGCCGTCGGAATGGCCGAGCAGCAGGCCACGCCTGAAGCCGATCGCGTCGAGGATCTTCGGCAGCACGTCGAGTGCCTCGCGCTGCATGTAGTCGAGCGGCCGCGGCAGCGCGACCTTGCTCGACTGGCCGTAGCCCGCGCGCGAATAGACGAAGATGCCGGCGGAGGTCGCCTCTCGCAGCTTCTCGGGGAAGTCACCCCAGAGCCCGACCGAGCCGAGGCCTTCATGCAGCATGACGATGGTCGGTGCATCGGCGGATTGCGGCGCCAGCCATTTGTATTCGAGGCTGGCGTCGCCGATGCTGAGAAAGCCGGTGGGGGCGAGGTCGGTCATGCTCTGTCGCTCTTCTCTCTCCGTCGTCAAGCCCGGCCATGACGACCTGTTGTCAATTCGCCCCGTCCCGCAGCTTGAACCGCTGGATCTTCCCCGTCGCCGTCTTGGGCAAGGAATCAACCACGTCGATCCAGCGCGGATATTTCCACGGGCCGATCTTCTGCTTGACGTGATCCTTGAGCATCTCCTGCAGGCCCGCCGTCGTCGCGCCGGGGCGCAGCACGACGAAGGCCTTGGGCTTCAGCAGACCTTCCGGATCGGCTTCGGGCACGACGGCAGCTTCCAGCACGGCGGGATGCGTGATCAGCGCGCTCTCGACCTCGAAGGGCGAGACCCAGATGCCAGAGACCTTGAACATGTCGTCGGCGCGGCCGCAGAAGGTATAGCGGCCCTCGGAATCCCTGACATATTTGTCGCCGGTGCGGGTCCACGGCCCCTCGAACGTGCGGCGGCTCTTGTGGCGCTGGTTCCAGTACCCCTCGCCGGCGGAGGGCGCATCGACCAGGAGCTCGCCGACCT
The DNA here is from genome assembly GCF_055807635.1 of Bradyrhizobium sp. Kon56. Taxonomy (NCBI): domain Bacteria; kingdom Pseudomonadati; phylum Pseudomonadota; class Alphaproteobacteria; order Hyphomicrobiales; family Nitrobacteraceae; genus Bradyrhizobium; species Bradyrhizobium sp. Kon56. The sequence continues at coordinate 176,547 of NZ_JBVVOU010000011.1, forward strand.
CGCCGTCGGCGACATCCTGTCCGGCCTCGTTGACAAGCCGCACCGCATAGCCGGGCACCGGTTTGCCGGAGGAGCCGTATTTGATGTCGCCGGGCGCGTTCGACAGGAAGATGTGCAACAGCTCGGTCGAGCCGACGCCGTCGAGAATATCGACGCCGAAGCGCGCCCTCCAGCTGTTGCCGACGGACTCCGGGAGCGCCTCGCCGGCCGAGGTGCAGATGCGAAGCGACTTGCCGCCGCGCTCGCTCTTCATCGCTTCGTCGTTGAGCATCGCCGCGAACAGGGTCGGCACGCCGTAGAAGATCGAGGGATTGTAGCGGTTCATCAGGTCGAACATGCGTGCGGGCGTCGGCCGTTCGCTGTTGAGCACCACGCTGGCGCCGACCGACATCGGAAAGGTCAACGCATTGCCGAGGCCATATGCGAAGAACAGCTTTGCCGCGGAAAGACAAACGTCGTTCTCGCGAATGCCGAGCACCTGCTTCGCATAAGTGTCCGCGGTCGCCTGCATGTTCGAATGGATGTGCCGCACGCCCTTGGGCATGCCGGTCGAACCTGAGGAATACAGCCAGAATGCCGGCTCGTCGGAATGGGTGGCGGCGGTGGTGAACTGATCGCTCTCGTCCGCAATCTCCTCGGCGAGCTGCTTGTGGCCGTTCTGTTTGGCGCCGGAGACCACGACATGCTCCAGATCCGGCATGCGGCCGACGACGTCCTTGATGACGGGATAGAGCGCTTCCGAGACGAACAGCACGCGCGCGCGGCAATCGGCGAGGATGTAGGCGTATTGATCTGATGTCAGCAGCGTGTTGAGCGGCACCGGCACGATGCCGGCGCGGATCGCGCCCAGAAACACGATCGGGAAGTCGACCGTATCCAGCATGATCATGGCCACGCGCTCTTCGCGGCGGACCCCGAGCCGGCGCAGCATGTTGGCGGCGCGCCGCGTTTCGCGCTGGAGCTCGCCATAGGTGAGCCGTGAGACGGTGTCATCGAAGGCGAGCTTGTTGCCGCGTCCCTCCTCGACGTTCCGGTCGAGCAGCCAGGTCACCGCGTTATAGGATCCCTCGCTCACGGACTTCTCCCCTGAATTTAGAATTATAATTCATAGAAAGACACCGCCTCGGCTTGCTGTCAATGCCAGCAGGCACTATGTTTCATTAATACGCGCCGCAGGACCTCTTTAAAAGAAGACATCCGCTCAAGCAGGCCCATGATCCGCAGTCCATGACCGACAGTCCCGACGCCGAATCCCGATTTCTCGAACAGCTCGGCCAGCGCGTGCGCACCATGCGCGCGCTGCGCGGCATGTCGCGCAAGGTGCTCGCTAAGGTATCAGGAATATCGGAGCGCTACATCGCGCAGCTCGAAAGCGGCAAGGGCAACGTCTCCATCGTGCTGCTGCGCCGCGTCTCCGACGCGATGGGCGCGCATCTCGAAGACCTGCTTCCCTCGGCCGATCCGACCCCGGACTGGCAGATGTTTCGCGATCTCCTGCGCAAGGCGACGCCGGCGCAGGTCGCACAAGCAAAAGATCTGCTCGCAGGCGGCAGCGCCTCCGCGCCGCGGCGCGCGCCGTTCTGCGGCATCGCGCTAATCGGCCTGCGCGGCGCCGGCAAATCGACGCTTGGGCGGATGCTGGCGAAGAAGGTCGGCTGGAGCTTTGTCGAGCTCAACAAGGAGATCGAGCAGCAGAACGGGCTGTCGGTCGCCGAGATCATCGCGCTCTACGGCCAGGAAGGCTTTCGCCGCATGGAGCAGGCGGCGCTGCAGCAGCTGCTCGCGCGCCACGAGCTGATGGTGCTGGCGACCGGCGGCGGCATCGTCTCCGAACCTCTGACCTTCGACCAGATCCTGTCGTCGTTCTACACGATCTGGCTGAAGGCCGAGCCCGAGGAGCACATGGCCCGCGTCCGCCGCCAGGGCGATTTGCGCCCGATGGCCGACGACCGCTCCGCGATGGCGGAGCTGCGCAACATCCTCTTGAGCCGCGAGCCGCTATATGCGCGCGCGACGGCGGTGGTGGACACGGCGGGACTGTCCGTCGATGCCGCCGCGGCGCGCCTGGTTGATGCGGTGCGGCCGGTGCTGCAGAACGAAGCGCGCAGCTTCGGGCTGCGCAGCGTGGCGCTGTAGGTCCGAACTCCCATGACCGAGAGCGACGTCGCAATCGCCATGTTCGAGCGGATCGGCGGCAGCGCCACGATCGATCGACTGGTCGATCGCTTCTACGACCGGATGGATACGCTGCCGGAGGCGAAGATCATCCGCGCGATGCATGCGGACGACCTCGGCCTGATCAGGGATGTGCTGAAGCGCTATCTCACCGAATGGACCGGCGGCCCGAAACTCTATTCGGTCGAGAAGGGCCACCCGCGGCTGCGCCAGCGCCACATCGGCTTTGCCATCGGCGATGCCGAGCGCGACGCGTGGATGCTCTGCATGCGCGGTGCGCTGGAGGAGACGGTTGTGGACGCCGCAGCGCGGCAGGACCTCGACAAGGCGTTGTCCGGCCTCGCCGACTGGATGCGCAACCGCTAGTGATTTTTGCACGGGCGCGTAGCCCGGATGAGCGAAGCGACATCCGGGTCTTCACGATGACTTTCCCGGGTATCGCTTCGCTCACCCGGGCTACAAGAGTTGCGACCGCACCGCCTCCGCGCCCTCACGCAACAGCGGCAAAAATCGCTCGATCAATTCCTGCGCCGGCACGCGATCGACGTGCGCGCCCATGTTAATGGCGGCGACGATCACGCCGTCGTAGCGGCGGACGGGGACCGAGATCGAGCGGAAATGCGGCTCGGCCTCGCGGTCCACCAGCGAATAGCCCTGCGCGCGATCGGCGACGGTGCGCGCGAGCAGCACCTTGGGATCGGTTACCGTCTGCGGCGTCAGCGCTTCGCGCTTCGTCGCCGTCAGGCGCGCAGCAAGCTCGGCATCGTCGAGTTGACCGAGCATGGCGCGGCCGACCGAAGTGCAGAAGGCCGGAAGCCGGTAGCCGATTTCCAATCCGCCCGAGAACATCCGCGCCGGACTGCTGCGCGCGATGAACACGACCTCATCGCCGTCGAGCACCGCGAGCGAGGAGATTTCGTTGGCCGCTGTCGCGACGCGGTCGAGCACCGGTTGCAGGACCGTGACGAGTTGGCTCGACCGCAGATACGACGCGGCGAGTGTCAGCACATGTGGCGTCAGCGAGAACAGCTTCCCGTCGCCACTGACGAAGCCGCCGCGCTGGAGCGTGAACAGCATGCGCCGCGCGGTGGCGCGGGGAAGCTCAGCGGCACGGGCGAGATCGCTCAGCGTCATCGGGCCGGCCGTGATGCCGAAGCATTGCAGCAGGCGCAGCCCGCGATCGAGGCTCTCGACGAAATCCGTCGCGCGTTCGTCGCTCTCGCTTCGCTTCAGCTTGGGCATGGTGTCGGGTCATTCCTGCAAAATAGTGCTTGCTGCCGCGTCAAGGCCTGTCATAATTCGCCCATTAGTTCAATAGGCGAACAATCGACTCCATAAAGGATGCACTCGCCATGATGAGCCAGGAGCAGAACGACCTGATCACCCGCACCGGTGCGAAGGACCCCTGCGGGAAGCTGATGCGAAGCTACTGGCAGCCGGCGGCGTTGGTGGACGAGCTCGACGGCGATCGACCGATCCGTCCCGTCAGATTGCTCGGCGAAAGCCTGGTGCTGTTCCGCGACGAGACGGGGCGTTACGGCCTGATCGATCGCCACTGTGCGCATCGCGGCGCCGATCTCGCCTTCGGACGGCTCGAGCATGGCGGCCTGCGCTGCGCCTTCCATGGCTGGCTGTTCGACGCCACCGGGCAATGCATCGAGACGCCGGCGGAGCCGAAGGACTCAAAGCTCTGCCAGAACATCCGTCAGCGCTCTTACCCTGTGGTGGAGAAGAGCGGCATCCTCTGGGCTTATCTCGGCGAGGGCGAGCCGCCGGCATTTCCCGAGCTCGACTGCTTCGTCGCGCCCGGCACGCACACCTTCGCGTTCAAAGGCCATATGGCCTGCAACTGGCTCCAGGCGCTCGAAGTCGGCATCGACCCCGCGCACGCCTCCTATCTGCATCGCTTCTTCGAGGACGAGGACACCTCGACGGCCTACGGCAAGCAGTTCCGCGGCACATCGGCAGGCAGCGACTTGCCGATGACGAAGATTTTGCGCGAATACGACCGCCCGATCATCAATGTCGAGCACACCGAATACGGCCTGCGGCTGATCGCACTGCGCGAGATCGACGAGGAGCGCACCCATGTGCGCGTCACCAACCAGCTCTTTCCGCACGGCTTCGTCATCCCCATGAGCACGGAGATGACGATCACACAGTGGCACGTGCCGGTCGACGACGAGAACTGCTACTGGTACGCGATCTTCACCAGTTATTCGAACCCCGTGGACAAGCAGAAGATGCGCGACCAGCGGCTCGAGCTCTATGAGCTGCCGGATTACAAATCGCGCAAGAACGGGACGAACGATTACGGCTTCGATCCGCACGAGCAGCAGACGGCGACCTATACCGGCATGGGCACCGACATCAACGTGCACGACCAGTGGGCGGTGGAATCGATGGGCGCGATCCAGGACCGCACCCGGGAGCACCTCGGCACGAGCGACAAGGCGATCGTGCAGTACCGGCGCCTGCTGCGGCAGGAGATCGAGAAGGTCGCAGGCGGCGAGAAGCCGATGCTGCATCTCGACGAGGCCACCGCACGTTCGATCCAGGGTCCGGCGACCATGGACGGCATCGGGCCGACCCGAGGCTGGGAGATCTACTGGATGGAGGTCGACGTCAAGCGCCGCCGCAGCGCGCCGTGGACGGCGCCGGTGCCGAAGGAGATCGCGGACAACGTGCATCGCCTGACGGCGGCGGAGTGATAATGCAGTTCGCCGCTAGCGAGGCGAGACGGCGGCTCCACATTCTCCGCTGTCATGCTCCGCGAAAGCGGGGCATCCAGTACGCCGCGGCCTCTCGTGGACACACGGACGTCTCTGGAATACTGGATCGTCCGCCTTCGCGGACGATGACAGTGTGCGCTATACTCTCGCCGAGCAAGAAGGAACTGCCAAAGTGACTTTCGTCGCGCGTCATGCGCTGTGGTCGGATGAGCAGAAGGACGCCGCATTGCGCGTGCGGCGCATCGTCGACGAGAAGAATCTCGAGGTCATCCGCCTCGCCTTCCCGGACCAGCACGGCATTTTGCGCGGCAAGACCATCGTCGCCTCCGAGGCGATCGCCTCGCTGGAGAGCGGCTGCTCCATCACCACCACTATGCTCGCCAAGGACACCTCGCACCGCACGGTGTTTCCGGTGTTCACGTCAGGCGGCGGCTTCGGCATGAAGGAGATGGAGGGCGCGGCCGACGTGCTGATGGTCGCCGATCCCACGACGTTTCGCGTTTTGCCATGGGCGCCAACCACGGGTTGGGTTCTCTGCGACCTCTATTTCAACGACGGCCGTCCCGTGCCGTTCGCGACGCGCGGGCTCTATCGCAAAGTGCTCGACGAGCTCGCAAGTCGCGGCCATGATTTCGTGGCGGGCCTCGAGGTCGAATTCCACATCTTCAAGCTCGACGATCCGCATATGCGCCCGGAGGATGCCGGCCAGCCCGGCACACCGCCTTCGGTGAGCCTGCTCAGCCACGGCTATCAATACCTCACCGAGCAGCGCTTCGACCAGATGGAGCCGGTGCTGGAGATCTTGCGGCGTGACATCGTCGCGCTCGGTCTGCCCTTGCGCTCGGTCGAGGTGGAGTTCGGGCCGAGCCAGTGCGAATTCACCTTCGCCCCGAAGAAGGGCATTGAGCCCGCGGACAACATGGTGCTGTTTCGCTCTGCCGTGAAGCAGATCGCACACCGCCACGGCTATCACGCCACGTTCATGTGCCGGCCGAAGCTGCCGAACCTGTTCGCGAGCGGCTGGCATCTGCACCAATCGGTGGTCTCGCGCGCGACCGGCGAGAACCAGTTCATGGCCAAAGACGGCGGCGAGCCGCTCAGCGCGTTCGCCCGCGCCTGGCTTGCGGGCCTGCTCGACCACGCCCGCGCGTCGACCGTGTTCACCACCCCGACCATCAATGGCTACAAGCGCTACCGCTCCTATTCGCTGGCGCCGGACCGCGCGATCTGGGGCCGCGACAATCGCGGCGTGATGATCCGCGTGCTCGGCGCCGCCGGCGACGCCGCCACGCGCCTGGAAAACCGCATCGGCGAGCCCGCCGCCAATCCTTATCTCTACATGGCCTCGCAGATCCTCTCCGGCCTCGACGGGGTCGACCGCAAGCTCGATCCCGGCCCGTCTGCCGACACGCCTTACGAAACCAAGGCGCCGCTGTTGCCGAAATCGCTGCGCGACGCGGTCAGCGCGCTGAAGGACTATCCGTTCTTCCGCGAAAAGCTCGGGCCTGAGTTCGTCGATTATTACACCCACATCAAGAATGCCGAGATCGACCGCTTTCTGTCCGAGGTGACCGACTGGGAGCACCGCGAATATTTCGAGGTGTTTTGAGCCAGACACGCCCTCACCTCCCCGTGAGGCGACTTCGTCCGCTCAGTTCCGACGACATTTCACCGCTCCCGATGAAGCTATTTTCCAAGGCCCGCGAAAACCGCCGGAAAAATGGGCGGTGTAGATTTGCTCCGTGATCAACAAAGGAGTTCGGTCATGTGGGGTCATCTGTTCAGTTTGATCTATCGCCTGTCCTGCCGCGCCACTCTGATTGAGATCGGGGCGGGTCGCTCGTCGCGATAGAGGCCCAGCGGATTTAGGTAAGAGCGATTGACTAGCGAACGGAGGGTGTCATGCGAAAGCTGATCCTGATCGCGGCAATGTCGCTGCTGGCAAGCCAAGCCTATGCCGGCGGACCACGGAGCTTTAGCCTTGCGGCGACAAATGCGAGCCAGCAGACCGCCGAGCCGGGAACGACAGCAGCCACGCCGCCACAAGCTCCGGCGGCAGCACCCACGAATGTCCAGACGGCGACCACGGCCCCAGCTTCAACGTCTCCGGCAGCGACTGCGACGACAACCGCGATCGCTCCGGCCGCAACTCAGTCCAGTGCCGCGCCGATTGCCAGCACAAGAGAAACGACCAAGCCGAAACGTCGCCAGCCATCCACCGAGGCCCGCGTGATTCGCGAACTGCATCGGCACGGGATTTACTGGTGATTGCCAATGTCGTCCTGGCGAAAGCCAGGACCCATTACCCCAGGGAAAAGTTGTCGCACGCGGCTGCTAACCGCCAATCTTCGCCAAACTGAATGCGGTGGCTATGGGTCCTGGCTTTCGCCAGGACGATAACGTATGAGCGGCGCCCAGCATCGCGCCCTCACCCTCAAATCCCTAGATATTTGTGCTGCAGATCCGGCTCGGCCAACAGCTCGTCCGAGGTGCCGCTCCATACCGTCTTGCCGCGCTCGATGATGGTGTGGCGGTCGCAGATGCGGGCGAGGTGGTCGACGTTCTTGTCGACGACCAGGATCGACTGTCCCCGGCTCTTGAGCAGCGACAGGCAGCTCCAGATCTCTTCGCGGATCAGAGGCGCCAGGCCTTCGGTCGCTTCATCCAGGATGAGCAGCTTCGGGTTGGTCATCAGCGCGCGGCCGATGGCGAGCATCTGCTGCTCGCCGCCGGAGAGCTGGTTGCCCATATTGGAAGCGCGCTCGGCCAGGCGAGGAAACATCACGTAGATCGCCGCCAGCGTCCAGGGATTGCTGCTGCCGAAACGATCGGCCGCTGCCGCGACAAGGTTTTCGCGCACGGTGAGGTTCGGGAAGATCTGCCGCCCCTCGGGGACGAGGCCGACACCGAGTTGCGCGATCCTGTAGGACGGCTGCGTCCGCACTTCCGAGCCCGCAAAGCGGATGCTGCCGGCGCGCGCCGGCGTCAGGCCCATGATGGATCGGATGGTCGTGGTTTTGCCCATGCCGTTGCGACCCATCAGCGAGACCATCTCGCCTGATTTGACCGACAGGGACAAGCCGAACAGCACCTGGGACAGGCCGTAGCAGGTCTCGATGCCGTCGACCTCGAGCAGCGTGTCATCCATGGTGCGTCACCACATGGGCCTCGCCGAGATAGGCGCGCTTGACGTCCTCGTTCGCCCGAATCGCGGCCGGATCGCCGGAGGCGATGACGCGGCCATAGACCAGCACGGAGATGCGGTCGGCGAGCGCAAACACCGCCGGCATGTCGTGTTCGACCAGGACGATCGAGACCTCCTTGCGCAGCTCCTGGAGCAGCTGCACCATGCGCTGGGATTCGGTGACGCCGAGTCCCGCCATCGGCTCGTCGAGCAGCAAAAGTTTCGGCTTGCTTGCCAGCGCAACCGCCAGCTCGATCTGGCGACGCTCGCCATGGCTGAGCCTGGACACCAGGACATCGGCACGATGGACGAGACCGACGCGATCGAGCGCGGCATGCGCGGCATCGCGCAGGCCCTTCTCCTTGCGTGCATCGGCGAAGAAGCGGAACGAGGTGCCGGCATGCGCTTGCGCCGCGAGCGCGACATTGTCGGCGGCGGTGAAATCGAGCAGCAGCGAGGTGATCTGGAAAGAACGTGCCAGGCCCAGCGCGCAGCGGCGATAGGCCGGCAGATAGGTGATGTCGCGCCCCGCCAGCGAGACGCTGCCGGAATGCGGCTCCAGATGCCCTGTGAGCTGGCTGATCAGCGTGGTCTTGCCGGCGCCGTTCGGGCCGATGATGGCGTGCAGCTCGCCTGCCGCAACGTCGAGCGAGACGTTGTCCGTCGCAATGATGCCGCCGAAGCGGCGCACCAGCCTGTCGACGCGGAGCAGCGGCTCAGCCACGATTGAGCCTCCCGAGCAGGCCCATGATGCCGCCGCGGCCGAACAGCACGATCAGCAGCAGCAGCGGACCCATGATCAGCGCCCAGTATTCGGTGAGCTGCGACAAGAACTCTTCCAGCAACAAATACACCACCGCGCCGATGACCGGACCGAACAGCGTGCCCATGCCCCCGAGGATCACCATCACCATGAGGTCGCCGGAACGGGTCCAGTACATCGCGGCCGGGCTGACGAAATCGGTGTTGTTGGCGAGCAGCGCGCCGGCGAGGCCGCACATCATGCCCGAGATGACGAAGCAGACCAGCTGGTAGCGTTTCGAGGGAAAGCCGATCGCCTGCATGCGCTGCTCGTTGGAGCGCAGGCCCTGCAGGACGAGGCCAAAGCGCGAATTGACGATGCGCCAGATCAGGAAGACCACGCCGAACAGGCAGGCGAGGCAGAGATAATAGAATTGCGTGCGGTTCGACAGATTAATCAGCCCGGAGAAGTCGCTGCGCTTGTAGACGGTGAGGCCGTCATCGCCGCCATAACGCGCCAGCCCCGAGGCGACGTAATAGGCCATCTGCGCGAACGCCAGCGTGATCATGATGAAATAGACGCCGCGGGTGCGCAAAGACAGCGCGCCGATCACCAACGCATAAAGCGCGGAGGCCGCAAGCGCGACCGGAAACTGGATGAAGCCCGAGCCCACGCCTTCCTGCGCCAGCATGCCGACCGCATAGCCGCCAATACCGAGATAGGCGGCGTGGCCAAAACTCATCATGCCGCCAAAACCCATGATGAGGTTGAGGCTCGCGGCCGCCAGGGCCAGGATGACGATGCGGGTGAGCAGCGTCAGGATGAAGATGTTGCCGGATGCTTGCGAATAGAGCGGCAGCAGCACGAGGCCCGCCAGCAGCAGGACCGTGACGACCTTGCTCACAGTGAAAGCCTTCATCGGCGGTTGGCCGGAAACAGCCCCTCCGGACGCACCACCAGCACGATCGCCATCAGCAGGTAGATCAGCATGGACGACAACGCGGGCGCGGCGGTGGAGGCCGCGGCGCCGCTCAGCACCTGCCTCAACAAATTGGGCAGGAAGGCGCGGCCGAGGGTGTCGATCATGCCGACGAAGATCGCGGCCAGGAACGCGCCCCGGATCGAGCCGATGCCGCCGATCACGATGATGACGAAGGCGAGGATCAGGATGTTCTCGCCCATGCCGATCTGCACGGTGAGGATCGGCGCCTGCATCAACCCGGCAAGACCGGCGAGCGCGGCACCGAGGCCGAACACCAGGGTGTAGAGCAGCTTGATGTTGATGCCGAGCGCACCGATCATCTCGCGATTGGAGGCGCCGGCCCGGATCAGCATGCCGATGCGGGTGCGCATCACGCCGAGATAGAGCAGCAGCGCAACCAGCAGCGCCACGACGATGATGGCGAGGCGATAAGCGGGATAGTGAATGCCCGGCAGGATCGGCACCGGCACGGTGAGCCAGGCCGGCAGCGGCAGCGCAAGGCCGGCCGGCCCCCAGATCAGCCGCACGGCCTCGTTGAAGAACAGGATCAGGCCGAAGGTCGCGAGCACGTGGTCAAGATGGTCTCGTCCGTAGAGATGCCGCAGCGCGGTCATCTCGAGCACGATGCCGAGCACGAGCGTCGCGCCGAGCGCCAATAGCGCACCGAGCAGGAAGCTGCCGGTCCAGGCTGCGAAGGTCGCGGCGAAATAGGCGCCCATCATGTACAGCGAGCCGTGCGCGAGGTTGACGAGATCCATGATCCCGAACACCAGCGTCAGGCCGGCGGCGAGCAGGAACAGCAGCAGGCCAAACTGCAATCCGTTCAAGAACTGTTCGACGACGAGCAGCATCAAAACTCTTTCAGGCGCACGCAGGTTCGCGCCGATGTTCGAACACGGTCGCCATCAGTGAAAGAGCTCCCCCTGCCTGGACAAGGCGGAAAAATGGGTAATGGCAGTATCGTTCCGAGGCAAGAGCGATTCGACACCCAACATGCACTTTGTTGCATGCCGATGCATCCGATCGGTCCTGGCCCTGCAATCGGTCTTGCAAGAAGACTGCCGCGCAGGATGGGTCAACCTGCCGCACCCAAACGGATCACCTCCCTCCGTTGCGGGAGAGAGGGTGTGAATTCGTCGCAACGTGTGGATGGAGACGCCTAGTGCGACGTCATCTGCCGGCGAAGGTCATCCGGCTCGGCAAGCACGCTGTTGGCCGTCGAGGCCTCCAGCGCCGCCATCCGGAACAGATAGGCGAGCGTCGCCAATCCGGTGTCTTCCGCCATCTGCGCGAGTTCGAGCGCCATGTCGGACATGTAGCCCAGATTTTCGTCCTTGATCTGCGCCATGATCTGGCTGTCCCGCATCATGTTCGACATCTCAGGCGCTCTTTCGTTGCGCGGCAGCGAGGCCGCAGAGGTTGGCAAGGGCGATGCAATTGATACGCGGACCGTCCTGTTGGACGATGGAAGGCACGCCGATGCGATCATGCAGGGCATCGAGCGTCTCGCGGAGAATGTCGATGGTCGCCGCCATGGTCCATGCGTTCTCCACCAGTGCCGGCAGACCGAGCGGGGTCACGACGAAGCCGGCCTCATGAAAGCGCGGCAACCACCAGGTTTCCATGATCGCGCTGACCTGCGCGATCCCCTGACCGAGGCAGAACTCCTGCACGGCCGCCATCAGTTGCAGGTTGAGCGCGCCGTCGCGGCGATCGCGCACGACGAAGTAGCGCGACCATTCCCAGACCAGAGGATCCACCGGGTAGCCGCGCACCGCTGCCAGATGGGGAAAGACCTCGCTCATCATCGAAGGCTTGGTGGTCGGGTAGAGCCGGTGACCGCCGATGACGCGGCGTCCCTCCAGCGCAAGCAGATAAACGGTGTCCTCGTCGTCATAGGAATCGATTTCGCGGCAATCCGGCCTGCGCAGCGTCTCCCAGCGCCGCTCTTCGACGAAGATGTCGTGCCGCAGCCGGAAATGCTGATCGAGCACATCTTCGTAAAGGTGGCGATTTACTGCAGAAATGGCGTGAATCATGAAAACCCCCATTCATCCTCAATGGAGGGCACCCTCTGCGAAAAGAGGATGGTTCGGTATTGGGAAATTTCCCAGTACGTCGCTTAGGGATTGATGATCTTGTTGCGAATCGCCAGTGCTACCGCATGCGTACGGTTGACGGCTCCGAGCTTGCGCCCGGCGGTTGCAAGATGCTCTTCGGCGGTGCGCTGCGTGATGTGCAGGATCTCGCCGATTTCCCAGGCCGATTTGCCCTGCGAGGCCCAGGCGATCACCTCGCGCTCGCGCGGGGTGAGGCGTGCCGAGGGATACGGCGCTGGATCGAGCAGACGGCGAATGTGGTCGAAGCCATACATCGCCATCAGGTGCAGTGCCGGCTTGCTGCGGGGATTGAGGTCGAGATGGACGCCCCCGAGCGACACCGCGGCCTCGTAGCCGGTGAGTCCGTGGATCGGCACAATGAAGCCGCGCGTCATGCGAAAATCGGTGGCGCGGTTCATCACCTCGGCCGCGTTCGGCTCGAGCTCCGCATCATAGGGTGCTTCCGACCATTCGAACGGGTTGACTGACTGGCGGCACAACCGCACCACCGGGTCGAAACGGTCGTAGTTATTTTCGGTGTAGAGACCAAACCAGCCCGCGGGCCAGCGCTTGGCGAGCACCATCTGTGCAAACTGTTGGTCGGGATTGGGCAACCCCGTCACGATGATGGTTTCAAAACCGAAGCGACCAAAGGCCGATTCGAGCGCATTCATGGCGTCGGGCACCTTGCGATAGGCCCCAAGCCCCTCGATGAAGTCGAGCGCTTCCCGGCCATAATCCACGGCGGACATCGGTGCGTTTCCTGACCCTCGCTGTGCGATATAGCACGTCTTGGGGCACTGCCTCAATTCACGGATTCCGTAGTTTCCCGGTATCCCATTGACCCCGAAGGCTTAATCTACTTGTGGAAGAAGGGACGTCAAGATACACCTACAATGTCTGAAGCGGGGAAACCACGATGGAAGACGAGGACATCGCCCTCAACAGCGTGCTCGGCCTGGAACTCAACCGCGTATTTTTCGCCGTCCGCGAAACGGCAAACAAGCAGAAGATCATCGAGTTCGCACGCGGGGTGCTGCAAAGCGAGCGCAGCAAGCCGGCAGAGAGCGCCACGCCGGACGGACCGGCGAGCTAGCACGCAATTGCTGTGAGCGCACGAACGGTCCGTTCGGCGCCATGCCTTCCTCTGATCTGAACCGAACAACCGAACGCGAATGTTTCCTTCCTTCTCCCCTTGTGGGAGAAGTGGCATAGGCGGCCTTCGGCCGCCGTTCTTAAAACAAAACGCCGACGCTTCGCATCGGCTATGGCGCCGGATGAGGGGTTGTTTCCACGCGTTCAAATGCGCGAGGCTCGTGCGGGGAGAGAACCCCTCACCCGCCTCGCGCTATCGCGGCGATCCGCCCTCTCCCACAAGGGAAGAGGGAAAGGCAGCGCCGACCACGATTACCTTCGGATGCCCAGGACATGATGACGCTGCGCCAGGTTGAAGTGATCCGTGCCGTGATGGTGACGGGCACGATCGGCGGCGCGGCGAAGCTGCTGAACGTTTCGGCGCCGGGCATCAGCCGCCTGGTGAAATATACCGAGCGCTCGCTCGGCATCCGCTTCTTCCAGCGCCAGAACGGCCGCTATTTCCCGACGCCGGAAGCCGAGAACATCTTCGAGCAGATCAACGGCGTCTACAAGAAGGTCGACGACCTCTCCGAGATCATCTCCAAGATCGGGCGCGGCGGATTGTCGGAATTGCGCATCGGCTCGGTGCCGAGCATTTCGCAAGTCATGGTGCCGCGCGCGATCGAGCGGGTCCGGCGGCGCTATCCGGATTTGGGCATCGACATCAACATCCTCAAGCTCGAGGAAGCCATCGACTATCTCATGCTCGGCCGCGGCGAGTGCGTGGCGATGAGCTATCGCCTGGAGCATTCCGGGCTCGACTTCATGCCGCTCGCCTCGGGCGAGCTCTATTGCATCGTGCCGCCGGGCCACGAGCTCGCCGGCCGCAAGCAGGTCTCCGCCGCCGAGATCACGCGCTATCCGCTGATCGGCATCGATCCCAATGATCCCTACGGGCGGATCATGGCCGAGATCTTCGCGCGCCACCGCCTCGAGTACAACATCACCATCCGCGCCCGCTTCGGCACCACGGTCTGCGCGCTGGTGAAGGCGGGGCTCGGCATCGCCATCATCGACCAGTTCACGGTGGCCCATGGGGGCTATCCCGGCATCGAGCTGATCAAGATCACCGAGCCGACGCGATTCGACACCTATATCGCGGTGAAGCGCGGCGCGCCGCTGTCGCTTCATGTCGAGTATTTCATCGAGTCCCTGCGCGCGGAGATGCGCGCGGTCGAGCCGTCGCGGGGCAAAGGCAGGGCCGCGCCGCCACGGGCGCGGAAGAGATAACATTATGTTAGGTTTGCAGCACAAAAGGGTAATTGTGTTAGGCCGAGGAAAGGCTATCGTTCCTGGGGGAAGCCCCTTGGAATTGGGCGGATCTCCCCGCTAAAGGCCGGGATCAAACGCTCCCAACGAGACGATAGCGAACCATGTCAAAGCGCGGACCCGCCGCACCCAAAAAGCTCCTGACCGGCCTGATCGGCGCACCCATCGCGCATTCTGCCTCCCCTGCCATGCATGAGCGCGCCGCGGAGGGGCTTGGGCTGCGCGGCCATTACCAGCTCATCGAGGTCGCCGGCGCCGACGCGGGCGGGCTCCGCATGATGCTCGAGGGCGTGCGGCGGCTCGGCTTTGCCGGCGTCAACGTCACTTTTCCCTACAAGGAGGCGGTGGTCCCGCTGCTCGATGAACTGGCACCGGGTGCCGCCGCCATGGGGGCGGTCAACACCGTCGTCGTCAGGAACGGCCGGCTGATCGGCCACAACACCGACACGACGGGCTTTGCGCGCGCCGTCGCGCCGCTGCTGGCGGCCTCTGGAAACGCAGTCGCCGTGATCGGCACCGGCGGCGTCGGCAAGGCGATCGCGTTTGCCCTGGCGAGCCTTGACGTGACCGACATCCGTATCTTCGACAGCGAGCCGGCACGCGCCGAAAAACTCGCCGCGCTGCTCGACAAACAGGGTGGCGCCAGGGTCGCCGCAAGCGTCGAGGCCGCGCTCGACGGCGCAACGGGCCTCGTCAACGGCACGCCGGTCGGCATGCTGCCGAACCGGGAAACGCCGGTCGCGCCGACGCTGCTACGTCAAAACCTGTGGGTCGCCGACGCCGTCTATTCGCCGCTGATCACGCCGCTGCTGGCGGCTGCCCAAGCCAAGGGCGCGCGGATCATGACCGGACGGGAGCTTGCGATCTACCAGGCCGCCGACGCTTTCGAACTGTTCACTGGCCTTGCCCCATCCACCGAGATCATGGGAGAGGCATTCGACGAGGTGATGGCGGCACGAAGCTCGGCCTATCACGCAGCGTAACCGAAACGGCCGGACACAAGGCCGCGGACACCATCACGAAACAGGAGGAGAAACCATGAAATCGACTTTGCTGGCGGGCGCCCTGCTTGCCTTCGCGACTGCAACCAGCGTGCACGCCCAGGCGATCAAGCTCGCCGACGTCGCCGAGCTTTCCGGGGGCGGCGCCACCGTCGGCACCAACTGGAAGAACGGCATCGACCTCGCGATCGAGGAGATCAACGCCAAGGGCGGCGTGCTCGGCCGCAAGCTCGAAGTCACTCATGCGGATTCGCAATCCAACCCGGGCGTCGCGCGCGCGCAGGTGCAGAAGGCGCTCGACGCCGAGCCCTATGTGCTGCTCGGACCCGGCTATTCCGGCTCGGTGAAGGTGACCGCGCCGCTGGCGGCCGAAGCCGGCATCGCGCAGATCATGGGTGGCGAAGCCGCCGAGCTGACGCAAGGCGGAAACAAATTCCTGTTCCGCACCTCGTTCGGCCAGCAATCCTCGATGCCGAAGGTCGCCAAATACATTCACGACGACATGAAGGCGAAGTCGGTCGCCGTGGTCTGGGTCAACAATGACTTTGGCCGCGGCGGCCGCGATGTCGTCGTCAAGGAGCTCGACCGTCTCGGCTCCAAGGTCGTCGCCGATCTCTCCACCGAGGCGGGCCAGGCCGATTTCGCCGCCGACGTCGGCAAGATCAAGGCCGCCAATCCCGACGCCGTATTCGTCTATTTGAACGAGGAAGAGAGCGCACGCATCCTCAAGGAGCTGAAGCGCCAGGGCGTCACCGCACCGCTGATGGGCGAGACCACGCTGATCGGCCAGAAGGTGATCGAGCTTGCGGGCGATGCCGCCAACGGCGCGCGCGGCCATGTCGGTCTCACCACCGACGCGCCGGTCGACCTGATCAAGGCGTTTCGCGACAAGTTCGCGAAGAAGTACAATTACGTGCCCGACCATAACGGGCTGAAAGGCTATCTCGCGGTCTACATGGTGAAGGCCACCACCGACAAGATGGGCAAGGTCGATTCCAAGGCGTTCGCCGACACCCTGCATGGCCTGACCATCAAGGCCGCCGACGAGCCGGGCATCTTGATGGACGTCACCTTCAGCGAGACCGGCGACATCGACCGCCAGAGCTTTCTGGTCGAGGTGGTCGAAGGCAAGCAAGTCGTGAAGCAGGTGCTGCCGAAGGTGAAGTGAGGTCTTGCCCTTCTGCCTCGCCCCGCCCTTCGCGGGGAGAGGGAGAAGGACGAGCGAGGAGAGCGGGGAGACAGAGCGCGAGCGCCGAGAGGGGAAAATGTCCAATCTGTTCGATCTTCTGGTCGCTGGACTTGCCACCGGCGCGATCTATGCGCTGGTCGCGGTCGGCTTCACGCTGCTGTGGCAGACCTCGCAGACCATCAATTTCGCACAAGGCGAGTTCGTGATGCTGCCGGCGTTCCTGATGCTGGCGGCGATGCATGCCGGCGCGCCGTTCTGGCTCGCGATCATCCTCGGCATCCTGCTTTCGATGCTCCTGCTCGGCCTCGCCTTCAAGATGCTGCTGGTGGATCCGATGTTGCGCCATGGCGTGCTGCCGCTCGCGATCGCGACCATGGCGCTCGCGATCGGTCTCAAGGAGGCCGTAAAGCAGTTCTTCAGCGCCGAAGCCTCACCCTTCCCCTCGATCGTGCCGACCGGCGACGTCTCCATCCTTGGCCATGCCGTCTCGCTGCAAAGCATCGGGGTCCTCGTCCTCGCCATCCTTGCCGTCTTCGGCTTGACTGCGCTTCTCAACCGCACCTCGCTCGGCCACCAGATGCAGGCGGCGGCGCAGAACCCGACGGTGGCGCGCATCATCGGCGTCCCGGTCGAGCGCATGATTCTCCTGACTTTCCTGATCAACGCGTTCCTGGTCGCTCTCGCCTCGCTGTTGATCACGCCGATCTACCTCGCGAAATTCACGTCGGGCGAGGTACTGGGCCAGGCCGCCTTCATCGCCGCGATCGTCGGCGGGTTCAACCAGGTGCGCGGCGCGATCGCAGGCGGCCTCCTGATCGGCGTGCTCGACAATCTCGCGGCCGCCTATGTTTCAACGCAGTACCGCGCCGCCGTGCCTATGATCTTCCTGATCGCCGTCATCCTGTTCCGACCGCAGGGCTTGCTCGGCCGTGCCGAGGAGCGCACCGTATGAGCGGCTTCGCCAAACCTCTCAAGATCGCGTTCGGCCTCATCGTGGTCGCTGCGCTGATCGTTGTCCCCATGAACTTCAACCGCTATGGCCTGTTCATCCTGAGCCAGTGGGCGGTGATGGCCATCGCCGCAATGGGCCTCAACCTCACACTCGGTTATGCCGGCCAGGTCTCGCTGGCGCAGGGCGCCTTCGTCGGCATCGGCGCTTACGCCGCGGCGATCATGACCACGCATGGCTGGCCGCTGCCGGCGGCGATCGTCGTCGCGATCGGCTTGAGCTTCGCGGTCGGCTGGGTGCTCGGCTATCCCGCGCTGCGGGTGCAGCATCACTACCTCGCCTTCGTCACGCTCGCCTTCTCCACGCTGGCCTTCCTGGTATTTCGCAACGAGAGCTGGCTCACCGGCGGCATCTACGGCATCTCCAATATTCCGCGTCCGCACATTTTCGGCATCGCGACCAACAAGCCGCTGCCGTTCTACTATGTCTGTCTCGGCTCGCTCGCTATCGTGTCGCTCGCGGTGTGGTGGCTGATCCGCTCGCCGTGGGGCCGCGCCTTCATGGCGCTGCGCGAAAACCCGCTGCGGGCGCAGTCGCTGGGCGTCGACACGCGGCGCTATACGCTGATGGCGTTCGCGATCGGCTCGGCGCTCGGCGGCGTCGCGGGCGCGCTCTATGCCCCGCTGACGCAATATATCGATCCCGTGCCGTTCAACCTGTCGCTCTCGCTCGACCTCCTGATGATGGTGATCGTCGGCGGCGCCGGATTCTTCCTGGGTCCGTTCCTCGGCGCGATGATCGCGGTGCTGTTGCCGGAGTGGCTGCGCTTCACCGAGGGCTATTATCTGATGCTCTACGCGATCGCGGTGATGGGGCTGCTGATCTGGTCGCCGACCGGCATTTTGGGAATCGTCGACCGCTATCTCGCCGAACGCCGCACCAAGGCGGCCTCCGCCCAGCGCGCCGTCGCAAAGTCCCGGCTGGAGACAGCGCAATGAGCGCGGTCCTCGAAGTCACCGACATCAAGAAGAATTTTGGCGGCATCAGCGCCGTCGGCGGCGTCTCTTTCGACGTCCGCGAGGGCGAGATCCTCGGCCTGATCGGCCCGAACGGCTGCGGCAAGTCGACCCTGTTCAACTGCATTCTCGGCCAGCTCACGCCGAGCGGCGGCGAGGTCAAGCTCGACGGCAAGGTCGTCACGGGCTTGCGACCCGCCGAGCTCAACAAGCTCGGGGTCAGCCGCACCTTCCAGCTCCTGCAGGTGTTCCCCAAACTCTCGGTGCGCGAGAACCTGATCCTCGCGGGACAGGAGCACCAGGGCAGCATGGCCTCGCGCCTGGTCGGCCGCTCCGATGCCGGACTGACGGAGGCCGCCGACCAGATGATCGGCTTTTTCAAGCTCGATCATCTCGCCGACGAGCCCGCCGGCGGGCTCTCCTATGGCCAGCAAAAGCTGCTCGACGCCGCCATGGCCTTCATGGGCGGACCGCGGCTGGTGCTGCTCGACGAGCCCGCCGGCGGCGTCAACCCGTCGATGTTGACGGACCTGAAGGAGCGGCTGGTCGCGATCAACCGCGAGAAGAACGCCACCTTCGTCGTGATCGAGCACAACATGGAATTCGTGATGTCGCTGTGCTCGCGCGTGATGGTGATGGCGGAGGGCAAGGTGCTGGCGATGGGACGACCGGACGAGGTGCGAGAGAACCCCGCCGTGATCGAAGCCTATCTCGGACATTGAGGAACCAGCCATGAGCGATCCGATCCTCTCGGTTCACAATCTCGTCGGCGGCTACGGCAAGATGACGATCCTGAACGGCACCACCTTCGCCGTGCCGCAGGCCACCATCACCACCATCATCGGCCCGAACGGCGCCGGCAAGTCCACCGTGTTCAAGGCGATCTTCGGCCTGCTCAAGCTGCGTGAGGGCAAGATCAACTTCGCCGGCCGCGACGTCACCCATTTGAGCCAGCGCGCGCTGCTCAATGCCGGCATCTGCTACGTGCCGCAGGGCCGCAACATCTTTCCCGAGCTGTCGGTGCGCCACAATATCGAGCTCGGCGGCGTTTCGGCGGGCAAGGGCATCGACCTGCAGAGCCGGATCGAGGCCGCGCTCGACCTGTTCCCGGCGCTGCGGCGGAAATCGACGCAGCAGGCCTCCACGCTATCCGGCGGCGAGCAGAAACAGCTCGAAATCGCCCGCTCGCTGCTGCTCGAACCGAAGCTCGTTCTGATCGACGAGCCCTCAATCGGCCTGTCGCCACTGATGGTGCAGCAGACTTTCGACATCCTGAAGAGCTTGCGCGACCGCGGTGTCACCATTCTGATGATCGAGCAGAACGCCCGCTCGGCGCTGGAGATTTCCGACATCGGGATCGTGCTCGAGCTCGGCCAGACCCGCATGGTCGACAAGGCGGCGCGCATCTTGAACGACCCGCGGATCGGCCAGCTCTTCCTCGGCGGCGCCATGGAGGAGAGCGCAGCATGAGCGCGCCAAGGCGCATCGCCGTTGCCGGCGCCGGCCTGATCGGCCGCCGCCATATCGAATTGATCAACGCTTCACCAGACTGCGTGCTGGCGGGCATCGCCGACCCCTCGCCTGCCGCAAAAGAGTTCGCGCAGACGCGCACCACACCCTGGCATTCGGATCACCGCACGTTGCTGGCGCAGGAAAAGCCTGATGGCCTGATCATCGCCTCACCGAACGCGCTGCACTTCCAGATGGTGCTCGACTGTGCCCAAGCCGGCGTGCCCGCGCTGATCGAGAAGCCGGTGACCGATACGGTCGCGGCCGCGCAGCGCCTGTGCGCGGCGATCAGGCGGACCGGCGTGCCGATGCTGGTCGGCCATCACCGCCGGCACAATCCGATCATCAAGGCCGCACGCGAGACGGTGGCGACCGGCAAACTCGGCCAACTCACGGCTGTGCTCGGACTGTGGCTCCTGAAGAAGCCCGACGATTACTTTGATGTGGCGTGGCGGCGCGAGCATGGGGGCGGCCCGCTGCTCATCAACCTGATCCACGACATCGACAATCTCCGATTCATCTGCGGCGAGATCACCGAGGTGCAGGCGTTGACGTCGAACAAGGTTCGCGGTTTCGCCGTCGAGGACACCGCCGCGTTGCTGCTGCGCTTCGCCAACGGCGCACTGGGAACGGCGACCGTGTCGGACGCAACGCCGGCGCCATGGAGCTGGGAGCTGACCTCGGGCGAGAACACTGCGTACCCGAAGCGGGATCAGCCCTGTTACATCCTCTCCGGCACCGCGGGCTCGCTGTCCGTGCCGAATATGGAGCTTTGGTCCTACGCGCGAGAGCCCGGCTGGCATGCGCCGCTGTCGCGCGAGACCATCACGCCGCCGGCATTCGATCCATTGGCCGAGCAGCTCCGGCATTTCCTGGCCGTGATCGCGGGCCATGAACAACCACTGATCGCGGTCGAAGACGCAATGGGCACACTTGCGGTCGTCGAAGCCGTCAGCGAAGCGGCACGCACGGGCCAGAAGATATCGCCGGGCCAAATCATGGAGCAGGCAGCATGACCAAACGCTCGATCGCAACGGTCTCACTCTCCGGCGCTCTCGACGAAAAGCTCCGCGCCATCGCATCCGCCGGATTCGACGCGGTCGAGATTTTCGAGAACGATCTGCTGTCGTTCGGCGCAGGTCCGCGCGACATCGCAAAGCTCTGCGGGGACCTCAATCTCGAGATCTGTGCGTTTCAGCCGTTCCGCGATTTCGAAGGCATGCCGGAGCCGCAGCGTTCGCGAAACTTTGCCCGCGCCGAACGCAAGTTCGACCTGATGCAGGAGCTCGGCACCGATCTGCTGCTGATCTGCTCCAACGTGTCGCCGGCCGCGCTCGGCGGCATCGACCGCGCCGCGGATGATTTTCGCGAGCTTGGCGAGCGCGCGGCCAAACGGTCTTTGCGCGTCGGCTACGAGGCATTGGCCTGGGGACGCCACGTCAACGATTACCGCGATGCCTGGGAGATCGTGCGGCGCGCCGATCACCCCGCGATCGGTGTCATCCTCGACAGCTTTCACGCACTGGCCCCCGGCTTTCCGGTCCGCGCGATGGCCTCGATCCCCGGCGACAAGATCTTCCTGGTCCAGCTTGCAGATGCGCCGAAGCTCGAGCTCGACATCTTGTCGTGGAGCCGGCACTTCCGCTCCTTCCCCGGCCAGGGCGATCTGCCGGTCGGCGAGTTCATGGCCGCGATCGCGGCGACCGGCTATGCCGGGCCGCTGTCGCTGGAGATCTTCAACGACCAATTCCGTGCCGGCTCGGCCGTGCAGACCGCGGTCGACGGCCTGCGTTCGCTGATCCTGCTGGAGGACCAGCTTGCACCGGATTGGCCAAAGCTCATCGGCGAACCCTTGGCGCCCAAGCCCAAAAGTCGCGGCACGGGATTCATCGAGTTTGCCGTCAACGAGACCAAGGCCGGCGAACTCGCCCGCCTGCTCGCGCAGCTCGGTTTCCGCAAGACCGGCAAGCATCGCAGCAAGGCGGTGGAGCGCTGGTCGCAAGGCAAGGTCGAGCTCGTCGTCAACTCCGAGACCGACGGCTTTGCGCATTCGCACTACGTGACGCATGGCCCCGGCGTCTGCGCCATCGCGCTCGATGTCGACAATGCCGGCCTCGTTATGCAGCGCGCCGAAACACTGAAAGCGCGCACCTTCTATCAGCCGGTCGGGCCGGGCGAGCTCGAGATTCCCGCGATCCACGGCGTCGGCGGCAGCCTGCTTTACTTCCTGGACCAGGCCGGCAAGAACTGGGACACGGATTTCGAACAGGTACCGAGCGACGCTCGCGCGGACGCCCTGCTGGCCGTCGATCACATCGCGCAGTCGATGCCCTATGACGAGATGCTGTCGTGGCTGCTGTTCTACACCGGCATCCTCGACCTCAAGCGGCTGCCGCAGATGGAGATCGCCGATCCCAGGGGCCTCGTGCAAAGCCAGGCCGTCATCAACGGCGACCAGAGCCTGCGCTTCGTGCTCAACGGCTCATCCGCCAACCGCACGCTGCCGGCCCGCTTCATCTCGGAGTTTTTCGGCTCGGGCGTGCAGCACGTCGCATTTACGTGCCGGGATATCTTTGCGGCAGTCGCGGAGATGCGCAAGCGCGGCGCGGATTTCCTGGATATCCCGGACAATTACTACGACGACGTCGAAGCCAGATACGACCTCGCACCCGAGCTGATGAGGCAGCTGCGCGCCAACCACATTCTCTACGACCGCGAGGGCGACGGAGAGTTTTTCCAGGTCTACACCCACATCTTCGACGAGCGGTTTTTCTTCGAGATCGTGGAGCGGCGGGATTATCAGGGCTTCGGCGCGGCCAATGCCGGGATCAGGCTTGCCGCGCAAGCGCGTGAGGTGCGGCCCGCGAGCATGCCGCGCGTGTAGCTTACTTTCCCTCTCTCCTTGTGGGAGAGGGTGGCTTGCGCAAAGCGGCGAGACGGGTGAGGGGTTCTCTCCGCGAGACCTTACTTTTGAATACGCGGAAACAAACCCCTCATCCGGCGCTTCGCGCCACCTTCTCCCACAAGGGGAGAAGGGGCATCGTGCTTGTGGCTACTTCATCGCGCATTTGTCGTGGAAGCGATCCTGGTCGTTCTCGACGATGGTCGCGACCGTCTTCAGCGAGAGCTGGCCTTCGCCGTCCTTGACCACGTCCTGGAGGTAGAAGTTCTGCACCGGGATGTGGTTCTTGCCGTACTTGAACGGGCCGCGCAGCGACTTGAAGTTGGCCTTCTCCATCTCGGCCTTCATCGCGTCCTTCTTGCTGGTGTCGCCCTTCACCGCGACCACGGCGCTGTTGATGAGCTGGGCCGCGTCGTAGGCTTGCGCGCCGTAATAGGTCGGACGCAGCCCGGGGTACTTCTTGCGATAGTCGGCGACGAAGCGCTTGTTCTGCTCGTTGGGCAGATCATTCACCCATTCCTGCGCACCGGGCACCCCGAGCGCGTTCTCCTTTTGCAGCGGCAGCGACAGCTCGTCGACGGTGAAAGCCGTGTAGAGCGGCATCGTGCTCTTCAGCCCGGCCTGCGCATATTGGTTGAGGAACTGCACGCCGGCTGCACCGGGATAGAACACGAAGATCGACTCGGCACCCGAGGCCCGCGCCTTGGAGAGCTCGGCGGAGAAGTCGAGCTGGCTCGGCCAGACCGTGTATTCCTCGCCCTTGACCTCGCCCTTGAACGTGCTCTTCACGCCCGCCAGCATGTCCTTGCCGGCGGCGTAGTTCGGGCCGATCAGGAACACGCTCTTGACGCCCTTCTGGTTCATGTAGAGACCCATGGCGGCCGGCGTCTGGTCGTTCTGCCACGAGGTCGAGAACACGTAAGGTGAGCAGAGCTCGCCCGCGAGCTGCGACGGACCGGCATTGGCCGAGATCAGGAAGGTCTGCGAATCCACCGCGGTCTTGAGCGAGGCCAAGAGCACGTTCGACCAGATGTAGCCGACGATGAAGTCGACCTTGTCGGACTGCACCAGCTTCTCGGTCTTCTGCTTGCCGACGTCGGGCTTCTGCCCGTCGTCCTCGTAAATCACCTCGACCGGCTTGCCGTCCATCTTGCGGCCGATGTGATCCAGCGCGAGCTCGAACGAGTTGCGCATGTCGTTGCCGATCACGGCGGGCGGGCCGCTGAAGGTCGAAACGAAGCCGATCTTGATGGTGTCGCCGGCGGATGCCGGGCCTGCCAGCACCAGCGCCGCTGCGCCCGCCAGCCAGAATGCCGTCCTCATAACCACTCCCCTCCATATTATTATGCCCGGAAGCAGGGTGATTGCCGCCCCGGGGTCATCTCTATTGAACGCAAAATCTGTCGCGCCGCCAATGGTTCAGCGCCCGCCCTGCACCATATTTCGCCCCGAACGGCGATAGCAAGAAATATAATTCTACTTACTTCGGCTAAGGTTGCGGCGCTTTCTCGCGGGCGCGATACACCCGGCCTATGCCTCGATTGACGACGGCTATTGGACCGCGGCGCCTGATCAGCGTTTAGATGAGGATAGAGCCGCGAGATTCGGAAGGGCGCATCATGACCACGACACCGCACCGCGTCGTCATCGTCGGAGCCGGTTTCGGCGGGCTGGAGGCGACCCACCGGCTCGCCGGCAGCCCGGTCGAGATCACGCTGATCGACCGCCGCAACCATCATTTGTTCCAGCCGCTGCTCTATCAGGTCGCCACCGCCTCGCTCGCCACCAGCGAGATCGCCTGGCCGGTCCGGCACCTGATGCGCGACCGGCGCGATGTTACGACGCTGTTTGCGACGGTCAGCGGCGTCGATGCCGACAGGCGCTGCGTGCTGATCGACGACGGCAGCGAGGTGCCTTACGACACGCTGGTGCTCGCCACCGGCGCGCGTCACGCCTATTTCGGCCACGACGAATGGGAGCAATGGGCGCCGGGTCTTAAAACACTGGAGGACGCGACCACGCTGCGCCGTCATATCCTGGTGGCGTTCGAGCGCGCCGAGCGTGAGACCGATCCGGCCAAACGCGCGGCACGATTGACTTTCGTCATCGTCGGCGCCGGCCCCACCGGCGTCGAACTCGCCGGCACCATCGCCGAGATGGCGCACCACACCTTGCCAGCCGACTTCCGCAACATCGACACCAACAAGGCGCGCGTGGTGCTGATCGAGGCGGGTCCGCGGGTGCTGGCAGGCTTTCCAGATGATCTCTCGGCCTATGCCCAGGCCTCGCTGGAGAAGATCGGCGTCGAGGTCGTGCTCGGCCAAGCCGTCACTGAGATCAACCGCGAGGGCGTGGTGTTCGGCGGCAAGCTGCTCGAAGCCAAGACACGAATCTGGGCCGCCGGCGTGCGCGCCTCGCCCGCGGCGGAATGGCTGGGCGCACCGGCCGATCGCGCCGGGCGCGTCCAAGTGGAGGCCGATCTTACGATCCCCGGTCATCCCGAGATCTTTGCAATTGGCGACACCGTTTTGATCAACGCCTGGGACGGCAAGCCTGTGCCCGGCATCGCGCCGGCCGCCAAGCAGCAGGGCCGTCACGTGGCCGAGACCATCAAGGCCCGGCTGCGCCAGGAGCCGACAGGCCCGTTCCGCTACAAGCACTCCGGCAGCCTCGCGCAGATCGGCAAGCGGCTCGCGGTGATCGACTTCGGCCGCATCAAGCTGCGCGGCACCATCGCGTGGTGGATCTGGGGCATCGCCCATATCTACTTCCTGATCGGCTTGCGCCATCGCCTCAGCGTCGCCCTGAGCTGGCTCTGGATCTACGCCCGCGACCAGCGCGCTGCGCGGCTGATCACGCAGGGATCGAGCAAGGTGGTGTAGGGCTTCTTCTTCCTCTCCTCGTTCTTACGGCGAGAGGGTTGGGGTGAGGGGCCTCTCCGCGAACGAGATATTGGTGAGACCTGTACCCCCTCACCCGGATCGCAAGAGCGATCCGACCTCTCCCCGCGAGCGGGGAGAGGTTAAGTGAGGCGCGATCGCCGCCCCTACTTCACCAGCTCGCACCCACCTTCCGCGAGCGGTCGAAACGCCTGCTCCGCAGAGATCGTCGAAACCAGCTTGTAATAGTCATACGGATATTTCGACTCCTCCGGCTTCTTCACCTCGAACAGATACATCGGATGCACGACGCGGCCGTCCTGGCGGATCGTGGTGTCGCCGAACAGCTTGTCCTTGCCCTTGAACTTTTTCATCTCGGGCACGGCATCCTTGGCATTGTCGCTGCCCGTGACGGCGACCGCGTTGAGATAAGCGAGCGTGGAGGCATAGACCCCGGCCTGGTTGCCGCTCGGCATCTTGCCGTTCATGCCGGGCCGCGCCGCGAAGCGCTTGGCGAAGGCGCGGGTGTCGTCGTTCATGTCCCAGTAGAAGGCCTCCATGAGCTGGAGCCCTTGCGCGACCTTGATGCCCATGCCGTGGACGTCGTTGATGAAGAGCAGGAAGGCGACGAGTTTTTGTCCGCCCTGCTGTATCCCGAACTCGGCCGCCTGCTTCACCGCGTTGATGGTGTCGCCGCCGGCATTGGCGAGCCCGATCACTTGGGCCTTCGAGCCCTGCGCCTGCAACAGGAAGGACGCGAAGTCGGACGTGCCGAGCGGATGCTTGGAGGAGCCCAACATCTTGCCGCCATGCGCCTCGATGTATTTCTGGGCTTCCGCCTCGATGCCCTTGCCGAGTGCGTAGTCAACCGTGAGGAAATACCAGTCCTTGCCGCCGCGCGACATCATCGCGGCCGCCGTGGTGTTGCCGGTCGCCCAGGCGTCGTTGACCCATTGGATGGTGTTGGGCGAGCAGGCCTTGCCGGTGAGATCGGAGCTCGCGGTGGACGACGCGAGGAACGTCATGCGGCTATCGCGCAGCAGCGTGTTGATGGAGAGGCCAACGGCCGAGTTCGGCACGTCGACGATGGCGTCGACGCCCTCGACATCGAGCCATTTGCGCGCGATTGCATTGCCGACGTCGGCCTTGTTCTGGTGATCGGCATAGACGATCTCGACCTTGATGCCCTTGCCGCCGCCGTTGAAATCCTCAGCGGCCATGCGCGCGGCCTCGACCGAGCCCATGCCGTTGGTGTCCTGGAAAATGCCGGAGATGTCGTTGAGCACGCCGACGCGCACGACATTGTCCGAGATCTCGGCATTTGCCGCGCCGCCAATCAGGCTCGCGGCCAGCGCAAGCGTCCACTTCAAGTTCTTCATTGTTCCCTCCCCTGTCGTATTTGTTGTTTGCGATGACGACAGCGTCAGGCTGGCGTGATGCTCACAGGCAGGCTGTCGAGCCCGCGCAGCGTGTTGTTGAAGCGGCGCTGCGGCTCGCCCATGATCTCGATCTTTGCGATCCGGCGGGCCAGCGCCGCGAGCATTGTCTCGCCTTCGAGCCGCGCGACCAGCTGGCCGACGCACATGTGAATACCTGAGCCATAGCCAACATGGCCGGACGTGCGGCGGGTGATGTCGTAGCTGTCGGGCTTGTCCCAGCGCCGCGGATCGCGATTGGCAGCCGCCAGGAACATCAACACCTTCTCGCCCTCACCGATGGTCGCGCCTGACAGTTCGACTTCGCGCGTGGTCGTGCGGAAGAAGGTCTGCACCGGGCTTTCAAAACGAACGGCCTCCTCGAAAGCGTTGCGCGCCAGCGTAAAATCGTTGCGCAGGCGCTGCCACTGCTCAGGGAAGCGCGCGAGACAGTAGACCGCTGCACCGATGCCGTTGACGGTGGTGTCGAGGCCCGCTGACAGAAGCGAACGCACCAACAGCGGCGCTTCGGTCGCGGTGATGGCACCCTCGCCGACATGGGCGTGGATGCAGGCGCCGATGCCGCCGGGCGTGAGGCTGTCCCGCTGGCACTGCTCGGTGACGTAGGCCTGGTGAGGCGCCGAGCGCGCGATCGCCTCGTTGCGCAACTGGTTCGGCGGGCCGAAGGCGTTGAACACCAGGCTCGCATAGGGAATGAGATTCTCGCGTCCCTCAGGCTTAAGCCCGAGCGCATCTGGGAAGATCGACAGCGGATAGGCCTCGGCAAGGTCCGTGATGGCATCGAAGTTGCGTTTCTCCAGCAGCGCGTCCACACGCTCTTCCGCTGCCGCGGCAAAGCGGTCGCGCAGCCCCTTCATCACCGTCGGCGACAGCACCTTTGAGAGCACGGCGCGGGTGCGGGTGTGCTCGGGAGGATCGGCCTCAAGGATCAGGCTGGGCGGCCGCCACGGCGTCTCCTTCGCGAAATCGGCGAGGCCGACGCCGCGGCTGGAGCAGAACGTTGCGGGATCGTTCAGCACGGCATGAACTTCGGCATAGCGCGCCACGCCATAGACGTTCCACTTGTCGAGATAGACGACAGGTCCCGCCTCCCGCAGCAGCTCATGCGTGGGATAGGGATCGGCGAAAAAATCCATCGCGAACGGATCGACGTCGAGATGCGGGACGGCCGACGAACCGTTAATTTCCTGGGAGCTGGAAGTGCTCATGGAAGTCCTCCCTCATTTTGATCTTGTGAAAGGGCCGCGCTTACCTTTAGGTCTCCAGACACGCCGCGAGACAGAATCCCAACATGCCGCCGCCTTCGACCAGAGCCCGCCAGAAACCTGCGCCCGCCGAGACGGGACCGACGCTCGATCTCGACCGCTACGTCCCCGCGTTCATCACCTTCATCGCCAACAAGCTCTCGAACAGCGCCACCGCGTTCTATCAGCGAGAGTTCGGCGTCAACGTCACGGAATGGCGGATCATGTCGCTGCTCGCGATCGAGCCCGGCATTCCCGCCTCGCGCATCTGCCACGTCATCGGTTTCGACAAGGGCCCGGTGAGTCGGACGCTGGCCGGCCTGGAAAAGCGGGGGTTGATCTCGATCCGTACCGATCCCAATGACGGGCGCACCCATTCGATCTCGCTGACGGCGAAGGGCCGCGCCATCCATGACAAGGTGATCGTCGCTGCATTCGAGCGCGAACGGCGCCTGTTGTCCTGCCTGGACAAGGACGAGCGCGAGGTGCTGATCGACCTGTTGCGCCGCCTGCATGAAAATCTCGGCGCGGTGACCGGCAGCACCGAGACCTGACGGGCCACACAGCGGGCGCTGAGCCCTGTCATTTCCAGGCATGCGCCAACATTCGCCGGCGGCACCCTCTCTGCCGAGCATAGCTTCCTCCGATCCGACGCGGCGGTTCCTCCCGCCGTCATCCGTGTCTGGAACGGTTCGCATAAATTAGTTGCTTGGGCAACAAAAGAATCGTGCAGCATAATGCGGCAAGGCGGCTGGCGTAGTTGGGTTTGCCGAGCTCTCTTGTCCCGGACGCGCTGCAGCGTGAAACGCTGCTGCGCAGAGCCGGGATCCATAGATGCCAATCACGAAGAATGGCCCCGGCTCTGCAGCGCATCACTGCGTGCTGCGCTGCGTCCGGGGCACAGGCCCAAGCGCTACACCCCGATCCACTCGCCCGGCGCATCGTCATCCAACCGCGCCACCGCATCGGCACGGCGCGTCAGCACCGCGCGCTGGTTGATGTAGCCCTTGTCGGTGATCTCGCCGCCGTCGACCGACGGCGGCTCGGCGAGCAGCAGGGCACGCGTGGCATGGCCGGAGGAGTTGGCGCCGTGTTGCTTCAGTTTCGCCAGCCCCCGCGCGATCGCGGCTCTGATCTTCTCATGCGCGAGCACGTCGTTCACGCCTGCGGTCTCGGGCAGGCCGGCATGCGCGCGGCACGCAGCGATGTTCGGAAACACCAGGAAGCGCACCTCGTCGCCGCCATGGCCGGTGACGACGATGTCCTGCGCGAGCGGCGCCAGCGCGGCGATGCCGGCGAGGCGCAGTGTGCCGACACTGACCCAGGTGCCGGAATTGAGCTTGAAATCCTCCGCGACGCGGCCGTCAAAGAATAGGCCGCGTTCGGGCCGGTTCGCGTCGGCGAACTTCACGGCATCACCGATGAGATAAAAGCCCTCGTCGTCAAAAGCCTGCCTGGTCAGCTCCGGCGCCTTCCAATAGCCCGGCGTGACGTTGGGGCCGCGCACGCGCACCTCCAGCTTGTCGCCGGAGGTAACGAGCTTCAGTTCGGTGCCGGGAATGGGCACGCCGATATTGCCCGAGCGCTCCGCGAGGAAATGGCAGTCGGTGGCCAGCGGCGACGTCTCGGTCGAGCCCCAGGCCGAGACCATCGGCATCGCGCGGCCAACAGTCTTGACGGAGAGTTCTTCCAGCGCATCCCAGAGATTCTGCGGCAGCGCCGCACCGGCGTAGAACGCGAATTTCACCTCGCTGAAGAAGCGGCGACACAGCTCCTCGTCGCCGCGCAGCGCCGCGATCAACATTTCGAAGCCGCGCGGCACGTTGAAATAGACCGTCGGCATCACGCTTCTGAGATTGGCGAGCGACATCGCAAACAGACCGGGCGCCGGCTTGCCGCCGTCGATATAGAGCGAGCCGCCATTGCGCAGCACGAGATTGAAATTGTGGTTCGCGCCAAACGTGTGGCTCCAGGGCAGCCAGTCGAGAATGACCAGATCGTCGCGCGCCTGTTCGAGAAAAGTCCAGGTCTGCGCCTTGGCCTGCTGGCTGGACGTCAGCATGCGCTGGGTGTTGATCACGGCTTTCGGCGTGCCGGTCGAGCCCGAAGTGAACAGGAGTTTTGCGATCGTATCGGGCGTCACCGCGGCGAAGGCCTTTGCGACGTCGGGGCTCTCGGGCGTTGCCGCGATAGTGCGAAAGGCCAGCGCATCGGCATCGTCGGCATTGCCGCTGATAATCTGCGCGCTATGCAGCGGCTTGATCGCGGCCAGCGCCGCCGCAAACGGCCTCGTCGCGGAGACATAGATCGCGGCGGGCTCAAGCAACGCGATCATGCTCTTGAGCTTGTCGAAGTCCTTTGACATCAGGGAATAGGCCGGCGAGATCGCCGCCGAGGGCACGCCGACATGCTGCGCCGCCAGTGCCAGCAGCGCATGATCGATGCTGTTGTCGGAGAGGATCGCGAGCGGGCGCTCCGCGCCGAGACCGTGCGCCAGAATCCAGGACGCCGCCGCGCGCGCCTGGCGCAGCGCCTGCGCATAGGTAACGGTGCTCCATGGCGCTTCGGCACTGCTGCGCTCGGCGAGGAAAATCGCGTCGGGCCTCTGCCGCGCCCATTGCTCCAGCCAGTCGCCGACGCAGCGCGCGCCATCGCGCAGAGGCTCGGGCGAGCGCAGCACGATGCTGCCGTCGGCGCGATGCTCGGCAACGGTTCTGGGTGTCGCAAACAGGCTCGAAGCATCACCGGGTGGGGCGGCTGTCATGGTTTCCTCCTCGCCCGGAAGCCGGGACCGGTCGCAGCCTCGTCGCGGCCCGCGTTGGCCAGCATGTTGGCCACGACAATTGTTGGGGCGCAAGCTGGGGCCAGGTGGGACGGGCCCGCCGCCGTTCAAAGGGCTGGTCGCCGCGCATCCGCGGCATGGATTGCTGGCTGCACCTGATCTAGCTGCCTATTATTTGCGCAAATGCTCGTAACAGGGCGCTGACACGAAGGTCCGCCGGAGCTCGAAATATCCCACAAGCCACTGATCTCTCGGTAATATCCGCAGCACTTGTCCTGCCCGGATTCTGTACACAATGGCACATCGCTTGCTTCGATCGGGGTGAAGAGACGTAGCCGGAGATTTGTCGCCATGAAGGCTGAAATGGGGGCTGAGCAGCCTGAAACGGTCGCCGCGATCGTGGCCGCGCATCGCGCGGGCACGCTCACACCGGCGCAGACGGTCGCGCGCACCTATCAGCGCATCCGCGACCACAACGACCCCGCCGTCTTCATCAGCCTGCGCGACGAAAAGGACGCGATCACGGAGGCCGAGAAGCTCGCCACCAAGGACGCCGCCAGCCTGCCGCTCTATGGCGTGCCGGTCGTGGTGAAGGACAATATCGACGCGCTGGGATTTCCGACCACCGCGGCGTGCCCGGCCTTCTCGTATACCCCGACACATGATTCGACCGCGGTGCAGCGGCTGCGCGCCGCCGGCGCGATCATCATCGGCAAGACCAATCTCGACCAGTTCGCGACCGGCCTTGTCGGCGTGCGCTCGCCCCACGGCATCCCCAGAAACGCGATCCGCGAGGACCTCATTCCCGGCGGCTCGAGCTCGGGATCGGCCACCGCCGTCGGCGCCGGGCTGGTGCCACTGTCGCTCGGCACCGACACCGCCGGCTCAGGCCGCGTGCCGGCGATGCTCAACAACATCGTCGGTCTCAAGCCGAGCCTCGGCATGATTTCGACCGCTGGCCTGGTGCCGGCCTGCCGGACGCTCGACTGCATCTCGGTATTCGCTTTGACGGTCGACGACGCCGCGCTGGCGCTCTCCGTGATGGCAGGTCCCGATCAGGCAGATCCGTTCTCGCGCGACCGGCCGCTTGGCGCGATCACCCCGCTCCCGGCAAACCTGCGCCTGGGCGTGCCACGCAGCGGACAGCTGATCTTCTTCGGCGACAAGAAGGCGGAAGCGGCTTACGCCGAGGCGCTGAAGCGCTGGACCGCGCTTGGGGCAACGCTCGTCGAATTCGACCTCGAGCCGTTCTATGAGACGGCCCGACTGCTCTACGAGGGACCGTGGGTGGCCGAGCGCTATCTCGTGATCCGCGACCTGCTCGCCTCGGCACCGGAGGCGATCCATCCCGTGACGCGCGAGATCACCGCGGCCGGTGCGCGGTTGACGGCGACGGACACCTTCTCCGCGCTCTATCGTCTGCAGGGCCTGCGCAAGATCGCCGAACGCACCTTCACCAATATCGACGCGCTGGTGCTGCCGACGGCGCCGACGGCCTATACGACCGCGCAGGTGCGGGCCAATCCGGTCGAGCTCAACAGCCGGCTCGGCACCTATACCAATTTTGTCAATCTGCTCGATCTCTGTGGTCTCGCGCTGCCGGCGGCGATGCGCGCCGACGGCATCCCGTTCGGCATCACAATTCTTGCACCCACCGGGCACGATGCGCTGCTCGCCAGCATCGGCCGCGTGTTCCATGCCGATACCAAACTGACGCTTGGCGCAAAGGGCGTCGTGCAAGCCTCGCTGGCGCCGCTTGCCGCAAGCGGCGTCGACGAGATTCCCATCGCCGTGGTCGGCGCGCATCTGTCCGGCATGGCGCTGAACGGCGAACTGAAAGCGCTGAACGGCCAGCTGATCGAGGCAACCAGGACCGCGGCGGACTACAAGCTCTACGCATTGAAGACCACGCCGCCAAAGCCGGGCATGCTGCGCGTCGAGGCCGGCAAGGGCGCGTCGATCGAGCTGGAAATCTGGTCGCTGTCGTCGTCCGCCTTCGGCAAGTTCGTCAACGCGATTCCCGCGCCGATGGCGATCGGCACGGTGCGGCTGGCCGATGGCCGCAGCGTGAAGGGATTTCTCGTCGAGCCCGAGGTGCTGGGCGAGGCTCGCGACATCACCGCGTATGGCGGCTGGCGGAAGTATATGGCGGAAGCTACGACAGCGTAGGTCTCGTAGGTGGGCAAAGCGAAACGTGCCCACCATCACCGTCAGCTTGGGGAGATGGTGGGCACGGCGCTTTGCGCCTTTGCCGTGCCCGCGCCCCTAAACCGACACCGCGTAGATCTCGTACTCCCCGCGCACCAGCTCGATATGCGCGCGCATCGCGGCGGCGGCGCCCTGCTTGTCGCCGCGCATGATGGCGACGACAACGCGGTCGTGCTCGGCTTGCGACTTGGCGAGACGGCCGAGATTGCGGAACTGGGCGCGGCGAAACGGCTGTACGCGCACGCGCGTCGCCAGCGTGATCTCGGCGATGTAGCCGTTCTGCGATCCCGCATAGATCGCGTTGTGGAAGCGCTCGTTGACCTCGTGGAAGCGCTCGGGATTGCCGGCGTAGCTCAACACCCGCAGTTCTTCGTGGATGGCTTCCAGGCCGTGACGCTCAGTGGCGGACATGCGCTCGGCGGCAAGACCCGCACACAGCGCCTCAAGCTCCGCCATGGCCTCGAACATGCCCGTCAGCCGTTCGAACGAGGGCTGCGCCACCACCGCGCCGCGATGAGCGCGCGCTTCGACGAGGCCGCTTGCCACGAGCTGACGCAGGGCTTCCCGCACCGGCGTGCGCGAAACGCTGAAGCGGCGCGCGATGTCGGTCTCGTCAAGCGGCGCACCGGGTGGCAGAGCTCCGCGCACGATCTCGTCGGCGAGCTGCAGGCGCAGCTCCTCGGCGCGCGTGACCTTGTGCGCTGACGGCGCCCCCCGGTCGACACGCGGCACCGCCGGTTCGGCCGGCAGCGCTCCGGGCGGAAGATCGTCAAGCGTCATACGGTCAGGTCTCTTTCGACTCGTCGATGATGCTGACATGGGCGGCGACGACGCGCCAGCCCTCCGGGAATTTTACCCAGGTCTGCATCTGCCGGCCGACCTTGCCCGGCATCGTGTCGCGATAGAACAGGGTGGAGGCAACCGCGGTGTCGCGGCCATAGCTGGTGATCACGGTTTTCGCGGTGCGGCGATTGAGGCCGACCGCCGAGCGGCCGGCGCGAAAGCCGGAGATTGCTTCATAGCCGTAGAGGTTCTCGCCGATGCCATAGCGCAGCGTGCGGGGATCGTTGCGGAAGAGCTCGCCGAGCACGGCGACGTCGTTGGTGATCAGGGCCTGCTCATAGCGCTCGAACGCAGCTTTGACGTCTGCGATCACCTCGGGGAGATCGATCTCCATCTCAAAATCCTCTTGGGCTGGGCGCGGCGGCGACGCCCATCTTCTCCAACGCGTACGCGACGCGCAGCGCGATGTCCTCGCGCCATGGCGCGGCGATGATCTGCACGCCGATCGGCAACGGTTCGAGCGGCACCGGCACGGCGACGACGGGGAGGCCGATGAATGAGATCGGCTGGGTGTGGATGCCGATATTGGCGCGCACCGGCATCTCGACGCCGCCAAGATTGAAATTGACCTGGCCGAGCTTCGGCGCGGTGCATGGCGTCGCCGGTGCGATCAGCACGTCGACGGATTTGAAAATCTCGGCGAGTTGCGCGCGATACCAGCGGCGGAATTTTTGCGCGCGGTCGACCAGCGGCGCCGGCACCATGGCGCCCGCAATCAGCCGGTCGCGCACGGCGGGATCGAAATCGTTCGGCCGCTTGCGCAGCCGATCGAGATGCAGCGAGGCGCCCTCGGTGGTGGTGATGACATAGGCCGCCGCGCGGGCGCGCGCAGCTTCGGGCACGTCCACCACGCGCGTTGCGCCCAGCGCCTTGGCGACGCGGCTGACGGCTTCGACAGCTTCCGGAAACAAATTGGTCTGGAAGTACCCGCCGGCGATCGCGATGCGCAGGTCGGACACCGGATTGGCAAGCAGCGGTGTCGTCGGCTCCAGACCACGTGTGGTGGTGCAGGCGGCATCGTCGGCATCCGGTCCCTGCATGGCGTCATAGGCCAGCGCGAGATCGGTGGCGGAGCGCGCGAACGGGCCGAGATGATCGAGGCTCGCGACGAACGGGAAAGAGCGCGCACGCGAGAGCCGGCCATAGGTCGGCTTCAGGCCGAAGATGCCGCAGAACGAGGACGGCACGCGGATCGAACCGTTGGTGTCGGAACCGAGCGCGATCGGCACCAGCGCGCCACCAACGGCGCTGCCCGAGCCGCCGGAGGAGCCGCCGCTCATCCGCGTCGTATCGTGCGGATTGCGCGAGGGACCGTCATGGACGTTCTCGCCGGTGAAGTCATAGGCGTATTCACCCATGTTGAGCGCACCGACCAGCACGGCGCCGGCCGCTTCCATGCGCTCGATCAGCGTGGCATCGCGCGTGGCGGGTGCGCGATCGCGGTTGATCTTCGAGCCTGCGCGCGTGGCGAGGCCTGCGACGTCGAACAAGTTCTTCACCGCGAACGGCACGCCGGCCAATGGGCCGACGG
This sequence comes from Bradyrhizobium sp. Kon56, assembly GCF_055807635.1. Lineage (NCBI taxonomy): Bacteria > Pseudomonadati > Pseudomonadota > Alphaproteobacteria > Hyphomicrobiales > Nitrobacteraceae > Bradyrhizobium > Bradyrhizobium sp. Kon56. The sequence goes on from NZ_JBVVOU010000011.1 coordinate 212,356, forward strand.
ACTTGCCGGCGGCGATATCGGCATCGATTGCGCGCGCTTTGGCGCGGGCGCGATCGGCGGTGATGTCGGTAAACGCATTGAGGATGGTGTCGTGCTGCTTGATGCGCGCAAGCGCGGCTTCGGTCGCATCGAGCGCGGACATCTTGCGGCCCGCAACCGCGCTCGCGATCTCGGAGGCCGTCATCTCTGGCTTGGTCGTCATGGCGGCGTCAGACCGTGAACACGGGCGCCGGCTCGGTCTCGTCCGGCAGCGCGAATTCGTCGACGAGGCGGCCGAGCCGCAGCGAGACCTCGAGATTGGCGCGGATGGACGCCCTCCATGCTTCCTCGACGGGCAACGCCAACGCTTTGGTGACAGCGTCGATATAATCGTCCAACGGTTCGGCCATCACGCTCCCAAACAAGCTCTCAGTGTGCGCTCTGTGTCTGCAGCGGCGGATGCGGGATCGCCGTCAGCAGCTCCTTGGTGTAGTCGTCCTGCGGATCGCTCAAGACCCGCTCGGAAGATCCTTCCTCGACGATTCGACCCGACCGCATGACAATGACACGATCGCACAACAAGCGCACTACGTTCAAATCATGCGAGACGAACAGATAACTCATACCTAGTCGGGCCTTGAGGTCCTGGAGCAGATTGAGGACCACGGCCTGGACCGAAACGTCGAGCGCGGCGGTCGGCTCGTCCAGGATCACGAGTTTCGGGTGCAGGGCGATGGCGCGGGCGATGCCGACGCGGGCTTTCTGGCCGCCCGACAATTGGTGCGGGAAGCGATCCAGCAGATTGTGCGGCAGGCCCACCATGGTGGCGAGCTCCTCGCAGCGGGCGCGGAGCGCGTCGCGCCCCCTGACTTCGCCGAGCTGCATGATGGGATCGGCGATGGCACGCACGGCGGTGAAGCGCGGGTTGAGGCTGTCGGTCGGATCCTGGAACACCATCTGGATGCGGCTGCGCTGCGGCAGCCGGGCAAAGCCGGCGGGCGCGATGCCGCCGATGTCCTCGCCGTCGAACTGGATCAGCCCCGAGGTCTGATCCAGCAGCCGCATCACCATCATCGACGTGGTCGATTTGCCGCAGCCGGACTCGCCGACCAGGCCGACGCTCTCGCCGTGACCGATCGAGAAGCTGATGCCGTCGACGGCGCGGAACACGTCCGGCTCGACCGGCGGCTTGCGGCCGAACAATTTGCCGAGCGTGGCGGTGGCGCCCTGGCGGGGATATTCCTTGACCAGCTTGTCGATGAGGAGAAGGGGCTGCCCGCTCTTCCTGGCCTCGTCCTGCGAAGCCTGATGGATGGCCCGGTCAGGCCCGGCCACGACGGCTGAGCCTTCCTCCTCCGCCAACAGATCCCGCAGGCTCACGCCGAGCCGCGGCGTCGCGCGCATCAGCTTCTTGGTGTAGGGGTGCTGCGGGTTGGCGAAGATGTCGGCGGCCTTGGCGGTCTCGACCACCCTGCCCTTTTCCATCACCACAACGCGGTCGCAATAGGCAGCGGCGAGGCCGAGATCGTGCGTGATCAGGATGGTGGACATTGCCTTGCGCTTGGTCAATTCCACGATCAGATCCATCACCGCCTTCTGCGTGGTGACGTCCAATCCGGTCGTCGGCTCGTCCGCGATCAGTAGCTGCGGATTGCAGGCGAGCGCGAGCGCGATGACGACACGCTGGCACATGCCGCCTGACAATTCGAACGGATAGGCGTGATAGCGCTCGCGCGGGCGGGCGATCTTGACCTGCTCCAGCGCCTCGATCGCCTTCTCGCCGCGGTCCGAAACCATGGCCTGCTGGACATGGGTGCGCAGCACGTCCTCGATCTGGTCGCCGACCTTCCGGATCGGGTTGAGCGCGGCGCGCGGATTCTGGAAGATCATCGAGACTTCGCGACCGCGCAGATCGCGCATCTGGTCTTCGGTCGCGGCCTTGACGTCGATGCCCGAGAACATCACCGAGCCTTCGGCGATCCGCCCCGCACGGTCGAGAATGCGCATCACCGCATACGACGTCACCGATTTGCCGGAGCCGGACTCGCCGACGATCGCAAGCGTCTCGCCCTTGGCGACGGAAATGTTGACGTGCTGCACCGCCTTGACGATGCCGCGGCGGGTGGTGAATTCGACGGCAAGGTCCTGGACGTCGAGCAGCGGCGGGGCGGTCATGGGCACCTCCCAACTAAAAATGGCGAAAACAACCCCATGCACAGTAGAATGAGGTTGATTTCATTGGGGAATTTCGAGCGAAAAAGTACGCCTAACCCAGCCATCACGTCCTCCGCTGGGGGTCGACGATGTCGCGCAGGCCGTCGCCGAGGAGGTTGAAGCAGAACACGGCGATCATCAAAGCGAGGCCCGGGAATAGCGCGATCCACCATTCGCCTGACACCATGAAGCCGGCGCCTTCGGCGACCATGATGCCCCATTCGGCCGTCGGCGGACGGACGCCGAGGCCGATGAACGAGAGACCGGCGGCATTGAGGATGGCGTAGCCCATGGTCAGCGACATCTGCACGATCATGATCGGCATGATGTTCGGCAGGATATGCACGAGCAGAATGCGGAATTCGCCGTTACCGGACAGACGCGCGGCCTGCACGAAGCCGGCGTTACGGCGGACATTGGCTTCGGCGCGCGCAACGCGGGCGTAGAGCGGGAAGTTCACGATGGCGGTGGCCAGGATGATGTTCTGCACGGTGTTCCCCAGCGCGGCGACGATGCCCATGGCCAGCACGAACAGCGGGAACGCCATGATGGTGTCGGCGACGCGGCCGACCATGCGATCGGTCCAGCCGCCGAAATAGCCGGCCGCGATGCCGGCGAGCCCGCCCATCAGGAACACCAGGGCGACGGAGGCGACCGCGATGAACGTATCGAGCCGCGTCGCCACCACGACCCGGCTGAAGATGTCACGGCCCAATTGATCGGTGCCGAACCAGTGCGCGGCCGACGGTGGCTTCAGCGACGCCACGGTGTCGGACGCCAGCGGGTCATACGGCACCACATAGGGGCCGAAGATCGCGGCAAGGAGGATCACGATCAGCAGCGCGAATGCAAAGCCGGTGACCTTGTTCTCGCCGAGCACGTAGCGGGTCTGGTCGAGGAGCGCGACGAGACCCGACGTGCGCGCGGGGCCGACGGGTTCAACAGCAGGCGCAACGGTGCTCATGATTAGCCCTCCAACCGCACGCGCGGGTCGATCACGCCATAGAGAATGTCGATCACGAGATTGAGCAGCACGTACATCACCGCCATGGTCAGCACGAACCCCTGCACCGGCGCGAAGTCCGACGAGATCAGCGCTTCGACGGCGTAAGAGCCGATGCCTGGCCAGGCGAACACTTTCTCCACCAGCACGTTGGCGCCGAGCAGGAACGAGAACACCATGCTCAGCGTGGTGATGACGGGGAGCATCGCGTTGCGGAAGGCGTAGGTGACGATGACGGTCGCCGGCGACAGGCCGCTGGCACGCGCGGTGCGCACGAATTCGGAGGACAGCACCGCCAGCATCGAGGCGCGCGTCATGCGCGCGATCGGCGCCAGCGAGAAGATCGCAAGCGTCGTCGCCGGCAGGATGAGCTGGCTGCATGCCGAACGGAACGCCTCGAAGTCGCGCGCGATCAGGGTGTCGATCAGATAGAAGCCGGTCACTGTCGGCGGCGCGCTGTAGAACACATCGAGCCGGCCGAGCGGCGCGGGCGACCAGCCGAGCCGGAAATAGAACACATAGACCAGCACCAGACCTGTGAAGAACACCGGCAGCGAGACGCCGGCCGTCGTCGTCACACGGCAGAGATGGTCGACCCATGAGCCCGGCCGCGTCGCCGCCAGCACGCCGAGCGGAATCGCGATCACGACCGAGACGATGAGGCCGAGCAGCGTCAGCTCGGCGGAGGCCGGCAGGCGGTTGCGGATCTCGGCTGCGACCGGCTGGCCGGTCGTGAGCGAGTTGCCGAAATCGCCATGGGCGAGATCGTTGGTGTAGCGAAAGAACTGCTCGATCAGCGGCTTGTCGAGGCCGAGTTTTTTCCGGATCTGCTCGACGGCTTCTTTCGTTGCGGCGGGGCCGGCGAAATACGCCGCGGGATCACCGGGCAATGCGCGGGTCAGCAGGAAGGTGACGATGACGACCCCGATCAGCGAAGGAATCGCGAACATCAGGCGCTTGCCGATCATGGTCAGCATGGGGTTGCGCTCCTGCTGCTCTGCGTTTGTGGGCGGGTTCGCGCCACGTGCTCCGCTGCGCCCCCTCTCCCACGCAACCGGGGTCTACCCCGGTTGCGCATTGGTGATTGGCGCAAGTCGGGCAGGCCCGACTTGCGATGGGAGAGGGGCAGGGTGAGGGGGAGCCCCAAGCGAGATCGGAGTTCGTGGCTACCCCTCACCCTGCCCCTCTCCCACAAGGGGAGATGGAATGATTGAGCGGTGGCCGCCTCACTCAGAAAGAGAGTCGATGACGCGACCATCTCGCCCGCCATCCCCTTACCCCTTCGCCATCGCGCGATAATCCAGCCTCCGGTGGAACCAGTATTGGTAGCCGCTGATGTTCTTCTGCATCGCGACGTTGACGAACGGCTGGTACAGCGGGATGCGCGGGATGTCGCTGTAGGCGAGGTCGACGAAGCCCTTCACGTCGGTGTCGTAGGTCGCGGTGTCGCCGGTCGCGGCGGCCGCGCGTGCGCCGTCGATCAGCTTGTCCATCTCCGCCGACTTGTAGCTCATGGTGTTGAAGACGGAATTATTGCCGTGATAGCACCAGTAGAAGAAGTATTCGGGGTAATCGAGCCAGCCCGAGAATACGTTGGTGAAGAGCGGCATTTCCTTCTTGTTCAATTCGGTGCGCCAGTTGGCGCCGGGCACCTTGTTGATGGTGGTCTTGATGCCGATCTGGGCCAGGCTCTCCTGCACCAGCACGCAGAGCGGCTCGTTGACGCCGGCGAAGTTGAGGTCGAACGAGATCGTGGTCTCGAAGCCGTTCGGGTAGCCGGCCTCGGCCAGCAGCGCCTTCGCCTTGTCCATGTCGGTGTTGTATTTGTGCGGCTGCGGCCAGGCGACTTCGGTTGGCTTGTCCTTGGGCGCGCCGAACATCGGGTTAGCCAGCCCGAACATCACCGCGTCCATGATCTTCTGATAGGGAATCGCGCAGGCGACCGCCTGACGTACCTTGGGATTGTCGAACGGCGGCTTGGTCACGTTCATGCCGATATACTGGATGCCGTTGGAGAACGGCAGCGACACCACGTTGAGCTTGCCGCTCGCCTTCATCTCCTGGAAATCCTTGAACGGCAGCTCATAGGAGATGTCGGCGTCGCCGCGCTCCAGCAGCGCGCGGCGATTGCCGGCCTGCGGCACCATGCGCCAGATCACGCGCTTGATCTTCGGCAGCGGGCCGCCGACCCAATCGTCGTTGCGCTCCATCACCACTTCGGTGCCGGCGGTCCACTTCGTCACCTTGTAGGCGCCGGAGCCCGCGGTCTGCTGCTTGGTGAATTCGAGTCCCCAGGGATCCTTCTCGCTGGCGTTCTTCTTCACCAGCTCGGAATTGATGATGCAGGGCACGATCACCGCGAGATCGGGGATCGTCAGCTTGTCCTTCTTCAGGAAGTCGACACGTACCGTGTAGTCGTCGATCACGACGAACTGCTCGGGTTTCGTGAGCGAGCCCGCGCTCATCTGGAAGGTGGGGAATCCGCCGACGCTGACGGCTCGGTCGAGCGACCACTTCACGTCCTTGGCGGTCACAGGCGCGCCGTCGTGGAATTTGGCGTTCTTCTTCAGCTTGAAGGTGACCGACATGTCGTCGATCTTGAAGTCCTCGGCGAGTTCGCCCTTGAACTTGTCGCGGTCGTAATAGGGCACGCCGCCGGGGCCGGTCTTCATCTCGTGGCTGAGCAGGCGGTCGTAGCAATTCCAGGACACCTCATAGCCGGGCACGTTGGTGCCGACGCCGTGGATATCGAGATTGTTGGGGCCGCCTTCCGAGACGATCAGCAGCGTCTCCGAGCGCGCATCGGCCTTGGCCGACGAGATCACGGACGGCATGGCCGGAAGCGCCGCGCCTGCGGCCAATCCGGAAACGGACTTGAGGAAATCGCGGCGCTTCATGGAATGGCTCCAACACAAAAGTTTTCTGGTTGGAACTGGATTCGCAAGGTTCGTGCCAAGGCTTAAGCAAGGATTAAACCAGCATAAGCCTATGAAATGTTTATAGGAAAAGGCTGCTATCCGGGCCGTCGATCAGAAGCCAAGCCGTCGGACATTGCATACAAACAGGTATATTTGCCTAAAAAATAGGCTTTCGACAATACCAGCCTATTGCGTGAGCGCGTCTCGCCCCTAGGTGGCGCGGCTATCGATCGCGGCCCGTCACCCCGGCCAGATCAGCTCCTGAAGTTCGACCAGATCATCCGCCTGCTCCTGCCAGCCCTCGATGCAGATGTGGCTGTTGAGGTCGCTGGCGCGATGCAGCAGCATCAGGGCCATCAGCCGTCGCTTGAGCGCGAAGTCGAGCTTCGCATAGCCAAAGCCTTCGAGCAGGTTGCGCACCCTGCCCGGCCGGCCCGCTGCCATGAAGGCGCTAGGGCCGAGCAGATCGTAGTCCCGCCATCCCGCCAGCACGTCGCCGAAGTCGAACAGGCCGGCGAGCGACCATTGATCGTCGTGGCGGGCGAGCAGGAAGTTCTCCGGAATGTATTCGCCGATCAGGATCACCGGCGACGCATCCATCGGAATGAGCGCGGCCGCATCACGCAGGAGATCGTCGAGGCTGGCGAGGAATTTCGGCGCCAGGCCGAGACGCGTGTGCCGCGCCTTGCAGCCCTGCATCTGGGCCCGCATGAAGTCGTCCCAGCGCGGCTGGATCTGCGCGAGTGAGCCGAGCGGCGCGCGCTGCACGGCGGCGATGGTCTCGCCGATCTGTCGCAGCACGCGCTCCTTCTGCGCTTCCGGCAACGACGGCCAGACCTCCGAGCCGAGCGTGCCGGCAAGGCGTGTGATGATCAGATAAGGCCAGCCGTCGCGATCGCCTTCCGCGACGATCTCGGGAATTGGCAAATCAATGCGACCGGCAAGTTGGGCCAGCGAGCCGTGCTCGGAGACGAACTGCGCGCGGAGCAGCGGCGGGAAGATTTTCAGGATCAGGCGATCGCCGAGCCCGACCACGAGATTGGTGCCGGTCGCAAAGACGTGCGGCGCGCTGGCATCGAGATCGTGGCTGCGGGCGATGTCGAGCGCGATCGGCAGCCATCGCGGAGGGTCGGCGCGAAAGGCGCGAAAGCTTGCCGCGTCGGCGCAGTGAGGGAGTTTCATCGACATCGTAACCTAACGGCTGTTGAGCTCGTCATGCCCGGGCTTGTCCCGGGCATCCACGTTCTTCGTGCTCGGGCCAAGGCGTGGATGGCCGGGACAAGCCCGGCCATGACGCTGTGGAATGGCCTTGCGCCTTAACGCCGAGCTACCATCCCTCCCCCTACCTATCCGGGCTGGCGCGCTCGAACTGGCGCAGGATCTTGTTGCCGCGTTCGACCGCAGCATCGAGCGCGGCTTGCGCGCTCTTGCGGCCGGCAAAGGCCTGCTCCAGCTCGTCCTCGATCGCGCCGCGGATCAGCACGAAGGAGCCGAGCCGGATGCCCTTTGAATTCTCCGTCGGCGGATGCAGCGTGATCTCTTCGAACGACATCGCCGAGCCCGGATTGCGCTCGTAAAAACCTTGCGCGCGCGTCAGCTCGAAGGCGGCGCGGGTGACAGGCAGATAGCCGGTGTTCTGGTGCCAGGCGGCCTGCACGCCAGGCTGCGACAGATAGGCGAAGAATCGTGCCACGCCTTTGTATTCCTCGCGCGGACGGTCGCGCAGCACCCACAGCGTGGCGCCACCGATGATCGAATTCTGCGGCGCACCCTTCACGTCGGGCCAATACGGCATCATGCCGTAGCCAATCTCGAACTTCGAATTCGCCTTGATGTCGGCGCGCGTCGCCGAGGAGCCGATGAAGATGCCGCATTCGCCGTTTTGGAAGCGCGGCTCGGCCGACTGGCCGCGGCCGCTATAGTCGAACACTTTCGTTTTCTGCCACTCGCTGAGCTCGGAGACGTGACGCACGAGAGACGGATTGTTGATGGTCAGCTCGGCATCCAACGCGGCAAAGCCGTTCGCCCGCGTTGCCAGCGGCAGATTGTGGAAGGCTGAAAAATTCTCGACATGGATCCAGGACGGCCAGGAGGTGGTGAAGCCGCACACCGCGCCGCGATCGCGCAGGCGTTTTGCAGCAGCGCCAAGCTCCGGCCAGGTCTTCGGCGGCGCCTCCGGATCGAGCCCTGCGTCGCGGAACATGGTCTTGTTGTAATAAAGAATCGGCGTCGACGAATTGAAAGGGAAGGACAAGAGATTGCCGGCCGCATCGGTGTAGTAGCCGGAGACCGCGGGAAGGTAGTCATTGAGCGAGAACGGCTCCTTCATGTCCCGCATCAGGCTGAACACGGGATAGATCGCGCCCTTGGCCGCGGTCATGGTGGCGGTGGCGACCTCGTTGACCTGGACGATCGCGGGCTGGCTGCGCGAGCGGAAGGCGAAGATCGCGGCCGTCACCGTCTCGGTGTAACTGCCCTTGTAAGTTGGCACCACGCGATAATCCGGCTGCGAGGCGTTGAAGTCGGAGGCGAGCTTTTCCAGTTGGCGGCCGAGTTCGCCGGACATGGCGTGCCACCACGCGATGTCGGTCGCGGCCCGCACCGGCGCGGCCAATGAGAGGGCCGCAAAAACGGCGACGACCTGCGAAAGGCGCGATGCTGAAGTCACGATGGCTCTTTCCATGCCGCACCGACGAAAGCGGCTGCCCCTGCTTAAGGCGCGGCATTTGCGGTTTCAACCGGGAATGAGCCCCGGCCGCGCCGCACAATCACGTCGAGGCGCCCGGCGGGATGGCCTTCCCACGACCATCTGCTAGATTGCATTGAACCTTTTCCTCCCGCCATAGACTCCACCACTGAGGGGTTGAGTGTGCCAGTGTTGAACCGTGCCGAACGCACGCGGACCGGGGTGGTTTTCGTCGCGCTTTTGATCGCCCTCTGCGCGACGGGAGCTGCTGCGCGTGAGTTCCGCGCCGCCGACACCCAGACCGAGGATTATCCGACCGTGCAGGCGCTGCGCTACATGGGCGCCCTGATGGCCGAGCGCAGCGGCGGTCGGCACGAGGTCAAGGTCTTCCACTCCCGCCAACTCGGCGAGGAGAAGGAGACCATCGAGCAGACCCGGGTCGGTGCGATCGATCTCAACCGGACCAATGTGGCGCTGATCGGCAATTTCGTTCCGGCGATGAACGTGCTGGCGATGCCGTTCCTGTTCCGGTCCATCGAGCACATGCAGAAGGTGCTGGACGGGCCGATCGGCAGCGAGATCCTCGGCAGCTTCGAGCCCTACGGCTTCGTTGGCCTCGCCTTCTACGATTCCGGCGCGCGATCGATCTACAACGGCGCCCGCCCGGTCAGAAACGTCGCGGACCTCAAGGGATTGCGGATCCGGGTGCAGCAGTCGGAGTTGATGAGCCAGATGATCCGCGCGCTCGGCGCGGAGCCGGTCGAGATGCCCTATGGGCAGGTGCTTGCCGGGCTTGCCAACCACCTGATCGACGGCGCCGAGAACAACTGGCCATCCTACGTGACGACGGACCATTACAAACATGCCGGCTATCTCGCCCTCACCGAGCACACGATGAGCCCCGAAGTGCTGGTGATCTCGCTGAAGGCCTGGAAAAGCCTGTCGGCCGACGAGCAAACCATCTTCAGGGAAGCCGCACAGCGCTCCAGCCGCTTCATGCGCGAGAAATGGCGCGACCTGGAGGAGCAGTCGCAGCGCAAGGCGGAAGCAGCGGGCGTCACCATCGTCAGGGATATCGACCGCAAGCCGTTCGAAGACGCGATGGTCGCGATCTACGCCAAGGCCGGGCAGGATCCGGCCGCGGCCGCGCTGATCGAACGCATTCGCAAGGTGGAGTGAGGCCTCTTGCCCGGGCTTGGACACAGCGAGCATGCAGACAGGTCGCCCGGCCCGATGGGGCGGCTGCGCGCGCGGCTGGTCGGCGTGCTCCGGGCGGTGCCGATCCGTTGGCGCATCCTGTCGATCGCGGCGCTGAACTCCGCCGTGGTCATCGTGCTGGTCGGGCTGATCTGGAACGGCTCGCAGGTGCTCGGCTCGGCCTGGGACGACGTGCGCCAGGTGCGCGAATCCGACCGGATTCTGGCGCTGCTCGAAAGCGAGACCGGGCGGCTGCACAATCTGATCCACCGCTACATCAACCAGCCGAGCCCCGACCTGTTCGCCGAGATCCTGCTGCTGCGCGAGGCGGTGCTGGGGACGCTGACCAATCGCGCCGCCAAGGACCCGATGCTGTCGGGCTCGGTCGAGGAGCTGGAGCGCACCACCGACCGCTTCCTCAACGGCTTCGGCGAGCTGCGCGGCGTGCAGGCCACCATCGCGAAGACCTACGAGGATCAGGTGCAGGCACCGGCCAGGGACATGGCCGGCCTTTACTCCATCATCGAAGGCGCCACCGGCCATCGCGATGCGCTGATCTGGCCTTCGCTGGGCAAGTCGCGAGAGGCCTTCACCGCGATGCTGGTCGCGGCCAATTCCTACTATCTGTCGCTGTCATCGGGTGCGGCCGACGACGCCCGCCGCAACACCGAGACGATCGAGAAGACCATCCCCGTGATGATCGATCTCGCCGACAACGACCTCCAGCGCATGGCGCTGCGGCGGCTCGCGGCCCGGACCGCCGCGCTGCGGGAAGGCTTTGCAAAGCTCTCCGAGCAGCTCACGAACCGTACCGAGCTGCTGCGCAACACCATCGACGCCAACCAGGCCGAGGCGATCGGCGCCATCGACGATCTCTCAACCAAGATGCGCCAGCGCGAGCAGAAGGCGCAGGAGACGTTCGACCGCACGCTGGCGGACATTTCCCGTCGCGTTCTCTCCATCGCCGTGATCTTCCTCGGCATCATCCTCACCGCCGGCGTGCTGATCGCGCTGTCGATCCGGCTGCCGCTGCAGCAGATCATGGCGGCGATGCGCGCGATCACGCTCGGCGACCTCGGCCGCGAGGTGCAGGGCACGCGCGCGCGCGACGAGGTCGGGGCCATGGCGCGCGCGGTGGAAGTGTTCCGCGAGAACGCCATCGCGAAGCGCCAGACCGAGGACGAGCTGCGCGCGTCCAAGGAGAAGGCCGAAAGCGCGCTGCTCGAGCTCAACGCCGCGCAGCAGAATCTGATCGATGCCGAGAGGCTCGCAGCCCTCGGCGGCCTCGTCGCCGGCGTCGCGCACGAGGTCAACAACCCGATCGGCATCAGCCTCACCGTTGCGTCGAGCTTTGCCCGGCGCACCGAGATCTTCGAGGCCCAGCTCAAGGGTGACGGCGGCCTGCGCCGCTCGCAGCTGGAAGAATTCGTGCAGTCCTCGCGCGACGCTTCGCAGCAGCTCGTCGCCAACCTCCAGCGCGCCGGCGAGCTGATCCAGTCGTTCAAGCAGGTTGCGGTCGACCGCTCCCATGCCGAGCGGCGGCAGTTCTCACTCAGCGAAGCCACCGAGCAGATCATCGCGAGCCTGCGGCCGGTGCTGAAGCGGTCGCCGATCACGCTCCATGTCGACATGCCCGAGGGACTGCTGCTCGACGGCTATCCCGGCTCCTACGGCCAGATCCTGACCAACCTGTTCCTCAATGCCGCCAACCACGCCTTTGCCGACGGCCGCGCCGGCACGATCACGATCTCGGCGCGGCCCCGCGGGGCCGACGACGTCGAGATCATCTTCACCGATGACGGGGCCGGCATGACCTCCGACGTGCAGCGCCAGGCCTTTGACCCATTCTTTACCACCAGGCGCAATGAAGGTGGCACGGGACTCGGCCTCCATATCGTCTATAACCTCGTCACCCAGCAGCTCGGCGGTCGCATGATGCTGGAATCCAAGCTGGGACAAGGCACTACTTTTCGCATTATCATGCCCCGGGTCGCCAAGGGCGGCGGGCAAAGCACAGAGACTGACGGGACTTCTCAATGGCCGAACAGGACGATGTCCTCCACCTGATCGACGACACCGGTACCGCATCGGAGGATGTTGACGCCCGGAAATGGAAGATCGCCGTCATCGACGACGATCCGGCCGTGCATGACGGTACGCGTTTTGCGCTCTCGGACTATTCCCTCAACGGCCAGGGCCTGGAGATCCTCTCCGCCCATTCCGCGGCCGAAGGTCGCAAGCTGATGGCCGCGCACAACGACATCGCCGCCGTGCTGCTCGACGTCATCATGGAGACGGACGTCGCCGGCCTCGAGCTGGTCGAGTATATCCGCAACGAGCTCAAGAACGAGACCGTGCGCATCATCCTGCGCACCGGACAGCCCGGTCAAGCGCCTGAACGGCGCGTGATCGTGCAGTACGACATCAACGACTACAAAGCGAAGACCGAGCTCACCGCCGACAAGCTGTTCACCTCGCTGACCGCGGCGCTGCGCTCCTACCAGCAGCTCGAGCGCATGCTGCAGACAAGGCGCGGGCTCGAGATCATCATCGACGCGGCTTCGACGCTGTACGATTTCAAGTCGATGCAGCGGCTCGCCGAGGGCGTACTGACCCAGCTTGCCTCGCTGCTCAACGTCGATTGCGCCGGTATCCTGGTTTTGCGCGACAATGGCGGCATCGACCCCGAGCTCTCGGTGCTCGCCGGCAGCGGCTGCTACAGCCGCTTCATCGGCACCACCTCGTCGAAGGCGCTCGACCCCGATCTGCGCGCGATGGTGGAAGCCGCGTTCCAGGGCCGCAAGAACGAATTCGCCGACCACCGCAGCGTGATCTATTTGCGCACCGGAAGCGGCCGCGAGGTCGTGGTGCTGCTGCAGGCCGAGCGCGAGCTGTCCGAGACCGACCGCTCGCTGGTTGAGATCTTCTCCAGCCGGCTCTCGATCGCCTTCGACAACGTCATCCTCTACCAGCAGCTCCAGGCCGCCAACACCCAGCTGGAAGACCGCGTCGCCCAGCGCACCCGCGCGCTGATGCAGGCCAACCGCCGCCTCTCGGCGCAATGGCTGCGGCTGCAACGCGCCAACGGCTTCAAGAACGAGATCCTCGGCACGGTTGCCCACGATCTGAAGAATCCGCTCGGCGTCATCCTCGGCCGCACCGAGATGCTGAAGGAGTTGATCTCGACCGGCGCGTCGTCAGGCGGCGTCGTGGCCCAGGTCGATCACATCCGCGATGCGACCAAGCGCCTGACCACGATGGTCGATCATCTGATCTCGGATGCGATGGCCGATGCCTTCGACATCACCATCCGCCGCGAGCCCGTCGACGTCGCGGCCCTGGTCAAGGAGGTCGCCGAGGCCAACCAGCCGCTCGCCGTCAACAAGCAGCAGGCGATCAGCGTCACCGCGCCCGTCAACGTCGTCACCATGTGCGACACCGACCGCATTCGCGAGGCGATCGACAATCTGATCAGCAACGCCATCAAATACTCACCGATCGGCGGCAAGATCGGCGTCGTCGTCAGCCATGAGGGCGGCGACACCATCGTCCGCGTCAGCGACGAGGGCGCCGGCCTGTCGCCGGAGGATCTCGGCCGCCTGTTCGGCCGGTTCCAGCGGCTGTCGGCAAAACCGACCGCCGGCGAGAGCTCGACCGGGCTTGGGTTGTCCATCGTCAAGCGTATTATCGACATGCACGGCGGCGAGGTGACCGCCGAGAGCGAGGGCCCCGGCAAGGGCTCGACCTTCACCATCACCCTCCCCGCGACCGAAATTTCGTGATCTCAGGACCATGACCCAAAGCCAGCACATCATGATCGTCGACGACGAGGCCCCGGCCCGGGAGATGGTCGGCGATTACCTCAAGATGCACGGCTTCACCGTGACGCTGTGCGACGGCGGCAAGTCGTTGCGCACGGCGATCGACGGCAGCATGCCCGACCTCGTCGTGCTCGACCTCAACATGCCGGAGGAAGACGGGCTCTCGATCATCCGCGACCTCAAGAGCCGCATCAACGTGCCGGTGATCATGCTGACGGCGACGGCAAGCCCGATCGACCGCGTCGTCGGCCTCGAGCTCGGCGCCGACGATTACGTGGCCAAGCCGTGCGAGCTGCGTGAGCTGATGGCACGCATCCGCTCGGTGCTGCGCCGGAGCGCGCCGGCGAAAGCCGTGGCGAACACGGCGGCTACGAAATCGGACAAGGAGCAATTGGTACGGTTCGGGACGAAGTGGCTCGATCTCGAAGCGCAGGCCTTGCGCGACGACGAGGGCAACGAGCATCCGCTGACCGCATCCGAGTTCGGGCTCTTGAAAGTGTTCGCGGCCAATCCGAAGCGCGTGCTGTCGCGCGAGCGCCTGCTGGAATTGGCCAATGCCCGCGACGCCGAAGCCTTCGACCGCGCCGTCGACCTGCGCATCATGCGCATCCGCCGCAAGATCGAGCCCGATCCGGCAAAACCCGCCGTGATCCGCACCATCCGCGGCGGCGGCTATCTGTTCTCGCCGGCGGGCGAGAAGGCGTAGCGCCTCCCATCGTCGTCCTGGCGAAGGCCAGGAGGTGGATTCACACTCGAAGTGCAACAGTTGAGAGGAGAAGGCCTCTGCCGGGGTTCTGAAGTCAAGGCATTTGCGCGGGGTGTTGTTGTAGGCGGCAATGGACTGACGGAAGCGCCTGGTTGG